>NBMI01000246.1:0-17057 GCA_002085445.1 Candidatus Parabeggiatoa sp. nov. 2 | reverse complement strand
AAACCTGGGGCGTTGCCCCAGGCTATATTAATCTCGCCCCGTTGGGGCTTTTCGGTTTCCTGGGGCGTTGCCCTAGGCTATATTAATCTCGCCCCGTTGGGGCTAAAACCTGGGGCGTTGCCCCAGGCTATATTAATCTCGCCCCGTTGGGGCTAATTGCCCCAGGCTATATTAATCTCGCCCCGTTGGGGCTTTTCGGTTTCCTGGGGCGTTGCCCCAGGCTATATTAATCTCGCCCCGTTGGGGCGGGCGTTGCCCCAGGCTATATTAATCTCGCCCCGTTGGGGCTTTTCGGTTTCCTGGGGCGTTGCCCCAGGCTATATTAATCTCGCCCCGTTGGGGCTTTTCGGTAGTTACTTAAGTTATGAAAGGTTTCTAAAAAAGTCCAATTTGTTCCCTTCTTTTTTTATAAAAAATCCGCTTTTTAAGTCGCAATTAAGAGGATATTCTTTTCATGTCAATCCGATATACAACATATCAACGCGCTTTTTGGTTAAGCGCATTAGTTGTTTTATCTCTAGCTGTGCTTGTTTCCCAAGGGTGTAATTCGACTACCCCGTTAGTGACTCAATCTCCTCATTCTGGCAATCAAAGCCACACTCTGCAATCAAAACAACGTTCTCTACCCGTCGTGGCGTCTCAAGGCTGTGACTCTGCCACACAGTTAGTCAGTCAATCTTATGACTATGGTAGCCAAGGCCGTACCCACGAAGAAAAGCTCTTATTAAACAACGCGTTGCAATCCTGTCCCAACCATGCCGAAGCACATAACAACTTAGCAGCTATTTTGGAAGATGAAGGCAACTATGAGCAAGCGATTGTACACTATAAGCAAGCAGTCCAAACCAAGCCTCATTTTTCCCAAGCTTGGTATGGTTTAGGCGAAACTTATTACAAGCAGGGCCAATTTCCCCTCAGTTTGCAAGCCCATCTACAGGCCTGTCAAACGGATAATGATTCAAAACAACGGGTTAAAGCGCTTTTGAAAGAGAACCGTTATGCCGTCACTGAAGAAGGCCAAATTCTTAACAAGGAAAGTTTGCTATTGCTGTATGACAAACAGCGACGGAAGAAAATTAATCGCATGATATCCGAGTGTGGTTTGCGTGCTTCAGGCACCGCGAAAGGAACCTTTCGTAATGTGACGTTTCACTCCGGCTCAGCGGAGCTAACAACATCTGCAACACTGCAAGTCAAAAATCTGGCGGCCGCGTTTAAGACGATACCAAACGTAATCAAAGTACATGGACACACGGACAGTCAACAGTTCCAAGGAGTCACTAGCCAAGCTGAAAATGATCGCCTCAATTTAAAATTATCTCAACAGCGGGCGGATGCGGTGAAAAGGGAATTGGTAGCACGAGGCCTCCCAGCAAAGCGTATTCAGACACGGGGATATGGTTCGAGTAAGCCATTGGATAAGGGTAATTCAAAAGCCGTATGGGCACAAAATCGGCGGGTGGAGATTGAATCAATTGATTAGGCTCAAGAAATCCTCAAGAAATCCGATTTTTTTGAAAAATCGGATTTCTGGGCTTCTCATTTCTCAACTTGTCTAACAATCCGAAAACCAACAAATTCCAGTCGCTTAGTCGGTTTTCGACTATCACGAAACGCGGAACGCACCCTTGGCGAAAAGTCGAGCCATGAACCGCCCCGTTGGACAAGACTGTTGGCATTGTTCACACAACGTTGCTCCTTGCCAGTATATTTTTCTTCGTATTCGGAACAAGCCCACTCTCCAACATTGCCAGAGGTGTCGTACAATTTAAACGCGTTGGCGGCAAAAGAACCCACCGGGGCGGTTTTTTGACCATCCCATTGACTCCCACACCCATCACAGTTTGCCCGCTTAGCGCCAATTGAGTTACCCCACCAATAGATCGTTTGTGTACCAGCCCGAGCGGCATATTCCCACTCGGCTTCAGTGGGCAAGCGATATTGTTGTCCCGTTTGTTGACTTAACCATTGTGTGTATGCTATGGCATCATGCCAAGTAACATTTATCACTGGGCGATTGTCGCGCCCCCACCCCTTATCATCGGGTTTTTCTCGACGGGTGGCTTGTGCAAAACGGTCATATTCGGCAAACGTGATTTCATAGCGGCTCATGGCAAAATGAGCCACCGAGACTTCATGCACCGGCAACTCATCGCTCTCACCACTGCCCCGAATATTCCCCATTTTAAATCTCCCCGCGGGAATCCATACCATTTCTGGGCCCTCACCCCCTTCTTGTAAACGATCACGAAAAAGGGTGCCCGGTTCCGGCGGTGAGGTTTTTCTCGATGTTGTGGTTACTGACAGATAGGACATAGATTCTGGCGAAGTCGGTGGTATTGGTGCCTCCACCGGAGGCTTATCGACAGTCGTCACCACGGTTTTACAGCCCCTAAAACAAAACGGTTTGCTCAATGAGGCGGAATACCAAGGCACTTGCCTTTTCCGACGACTTTCCTGCTTCACGGCATTGCGTACCTGCATAAACATATCGTCTAGGCGTTGATGCGTTTGGTAGGCGTTTTCTAACGCTTTAAGCAAATGCGAAGTATATAAACCGTTACGTCCGTTTCTGCTCGTATCAGAAGATGTTCCTCCCGTCGAAGTCGCAAAAGCAATAATTGAGCCGCTGGAATCGCTGGTAGACTGCATTCGTGCTAAACCACGTCCCATACTACGCGCAGCACCACGATAGGGATTATTACGGCAAGCATCTAGGATAATAATATTCAAAGTCGTTTTCGCATCTTCCATTCTTTTCAAGATTTTATCCGCATAAACGGCATGGTATTCCAAATCGGTTTCATCCTGAATCCGGTTATTATCAATTGGGAGCAGATAATTTTGCCCCATCACCTGTGCGCCATGCCCAGCATAATAAAATAGCCCAATTCCTCGGTTTTTTGATAAACGCTTACCAAATTCATGGATGGCTTTATCCATAGCGCGTTGCTTTAAATCTGTTTTAAGGGTAACTTTAAAGCCGATTTTTTTTAGCAGATGCGCCATGTCGGTGGCATCATTCACGGGGTTATTCAATGGGTTATGTTCGTATCGCTCGTTGCCTATCACTAAAGCCAGTGGTTGCCTAGAAAATGTTGTCGTTGGCTTATTAGGACGAATAGGTTTGCCACGTTGTGGATCAGTGCTTTTCGGTGTCCCAGTTTGACAACCATTGATAAGCAGTCCGATGACAAAAAACGTCAGTATTTGTTTCATAATCAAAGCCTTCCCAATCGTGTCAATTATTTTCCAAGGCCCTGTCGCAAGGGAATAATCGTTATCATAGCAGAGTCATATTTTTTGGCAATACTATCTCGCATGTTCGGCAACCTGGCCCACTTTTAAACACAACATTTACAAGGATTGTATATAATAAGGGATTTTATTCGTATCAATTTACAAGGATTGTATATAATAAGGGTCATAAAAATAGACGTCCAAGATAAATCTTGGACTCCGGACAGACTTTTAAACACAACAATTACAAGGAGCGAAGCTAATCCTTGTCCAAGATAAATCTTGGACTCCGGACAGACAAGATAAATCTTGGACTCCGGACAGACAAAATAGATGATTGCTTTTAAAAATCCTTTATTATAACTAATCCTTGTAGTTATTGTGTTTGTGGGCCATTCACAAAAAAATGTCTATCAATTCGGCAACTTGGCCCACTTTTAAACACAACATTTACAAGGATTGTATATAATAAGGGATTTTATTCGTTAAGCTTCAAATGACCTCAGTCAACAATCTACAAGGATTGTATATAATAAGGGAGCTTAAAAATCCGTTATTATAACGAAACGAAGTTCAGCGGAGCTAATCCTTGTAGTTATTGTGTTTGTGGGCCATTCACAAAAAAATGTCTATCAATTCGGCAACTTGGCCCACTTTTAAGAATTAACCTCTACGAGCAAGGAAGGGGCGTATTATTAATTCAATTAAAGCAAAGGGCAACGCCCTTGGAAATTATTTTGGTTTCTCAACAAGTCCAATTTGTTCCTATCTTGAGTATAAAAGGAGGATCATAAGGTGTTAGAAGTCGATGAATTGACGAACAATTTTTCAGTAGAAAGCGAAGATATGCCCGAAATGAGAGAGTTTAAAGAAGAGAGGCACAAAATTGGATCATTCAATCACAGCCTGGCTCAATCACAGCTAACAGCTTTGCTATCTAGTGACAAACGGTTCAGAACGATGGTTGAGCTAAGTTTAGACGCGAGCCAGATAGATTTGAGCCAATTTGGTCTCAAGGCTAAAGATGAGCTAATACCAGACATAAGTATTTATCACAAAGAAAACTCATCACGTCCGACTGAAAAGGGACGTGATATCCTGAAAATGTCGCAGATGCCTTCGCTCGTTATTGAAATCCTCTCACCAAAACAAACCATTAGTGAGATTATCGCCAAATTTGATGCCTTTTTTGCGCTGGGTGTTAAGTCATGTTGGTTAGTGGTACCGGCGACAGAATCCATAACGGTTTATTCAGCACCGAATGATTTTAAGACTTTTGGTACAGAGGCTCCCGATATTATTGATGGGCGCATGGATATTCACTTACCCATTGACAATATTTTTGAATGGTAACTTGTTTGTAGTAGGCGATTTATCGCCCACCTCGGTGAGAAATCACTTTTGAGAACAGAGCTTTGCTAATCCTTGTAGTTATTGTTTGTGGGCCATTCACAAAACCTATCAATTCTACAACTTGGCCCACAATTTACAAGGATTGTATATAATAAGGGATTTTATTCGTATCAATTTACAAGGATTGTATATAATAAGGGATTTTATTCGTATCGCTAAAAATTACGTCAGTCAACTTTTTTTAAATACAGCAATGACAAGCCAATAGCTCATTGATGGAGATTTGATTTTATGCTTTAAGCACAACGATTAAAAATCCGTTATTATAACGAATCCTTGTAGTTGCTTTTAAAAATCCGTTATTATAACGAATCCTTGTAGTTGCTTTTAAAAATCCGTTATTATAACGAAACGAAGTTCAGCGGAGCTAATCCTTGTAGTTATTGTTTGTGGGCCATTCCGCCGCGCGTCTCCACCAACCCGTCTCATAAAGGTATAATGTTTTCAAGAATGAGTTGAAACTGTAATGGCTCAGTGTTGGGTATCAGTCGCAGGGTGGCTCGATAAGTTTTCTTGAGACCTTCTATTTCCACTTCGAGTGTTCTTATCAAGAGTTCTCCAGTCGCTGGGTAGTAGAGGGCCTCATTGTCGGTGGGCCGTTGAACCGCTGGGATGGGTTCCATAACGGATACCGTAAAGTGGTTTTCGGCCGTTTGTTGTAAATCGGCTTGGTACCATCCCAGTTCCAGCGCATTGATGGCCGGAAGGTGTAGCCTTTGTATGTCGGTGGAAGCAGTCGCGCAGTGGTTATTGTTCTCCAACGTGCTGTCACAGTGGTTGTTAATGGGATTATCTCCGCCATTTTCAAGGTTGTTGGTATGAAAGGAGAAGACGGGGCTAGTGGTTTTGGCGCCAAAGTTGTCGATGGCTTCTACTTTCCAGTAGTAGGTGGTTAAGTCTTTGAGGGTTCCATCGGTTTGTCCTTCGTTGATGACGGTGGTGTCGTCAATAGAAGTGAGCGGAATCCGCCGTTGTTCTTGTTGGTAAACCACTGAATTGTCAAACTTTTCTGTGTCGGTGGCAATCAATAGCGTATAGGTGACCACGTCGTTATCTGGATCAGTGGTACTTTCCCAATCAAATCGCAACGCGGTTCTGGTTGAGATGCCGTCTGTTGGATAGCGCAAGTTGAATGGGTTGGGGGGTTGGTTCTGTAGTTGATGGGCTGAGTCTCCTACTAAGGCCGATTGTTGAGTTGATTCGGCCGGTGCCAGCAGCAAGGGTGCGCCAGCAAAGGTGGTTTGAAAGCGGTATCTACCGGGTTGCGTGAAGCTAGATAAGTTAAATTGGTATTGACCAGTATGACTATGAGTGGTGGTGGTTTCAATTCTCTGTGTGCCATCTGGCGCGGTGATGATGAGTTCAATGGGCAAATCGGCAGGAAGCGTTTGGTCACTTTCTGGTAAGCGGTTGAGTTTGCCAGTGACACTCAGGGTGTCGCTAGTTAATATGGCATGGTTGTTCAGCTTGATAACTAACTCGGTTTGGGCCGGTTCGCCAAGAGTTACCGTGATGGTGTCTTCTTCTGACAGGTTGCCGGCTTTGTCAAACGCACGGGCCGTGATGGTGTAAGTGCCGGTTGGAAATGGCCGATCCTTGAAGTCATAATACCAGCTGTCAGTGCTGCTGAAACGAAAAACCTCGGCGGTTTGCCGAAAAACCTTTGAGGAGTCTGAGGTTTGTTTCAAAGGGAGCTTCGATCAATGGCAGGGTTGCAAAGCTGCGAAGGGTGGCTGGTGATGTGATCTTGACTTCAGGTAACGTGGTATCAATATGATAGAATTCTGTTTGGATTTTGCTGAGATGACCTTGCGCGTCAACGGCAACAAAGTTGAGGGCGGTGTTGGCCGTGATTGGAATCGGGGCCGTGTATTCGATGGCGGAAGTCGGCCGCGTGGTGCCGTCTAAGGTGTAGTAAATTTGTTCGCAGTCAACACAGTTCAGGCTGACTTGTCGTGGACGGTTGTAGAGGCCACTTCTTGGTAAGGCATAAGGATTGGGTAAGGCTCTAGCAGCGAGACTGAGGTTCTCATAGTAAGTCAGCCCGCCCGCTGGGCCGAAAGCATCCCAATCGCCGTCATTATCTATGTCGGCGAAGGTGGTAGGGTAGCCCCGAAATGTGATGGCATTGTCTTGTTCAGTGCGTTGCTTGACAAAGACGGGTTGGCCGTTGTTAAAAGCGCCAGTGTTTTCATAATAGCTCACGACGTGGTAGTCTTCTCCAATGACTGCATCTAAGTCTTGGTCCTGATCAAGATCCATAAAGTCGAGTGAGCGAAAAGAGTCCGGATGGATTTGCGCTAGAAGCGGATTGTGTTGGGTATTTTCCACAAACTGTGGCTGCTGGCCGGTTCCTTGGTTTTCATAGTATTGGACAGTGGGGTAACTGGTAATAACTTCGTTTTCCGGCTGCTCCTGGCCGTTTTCAGGTTGCTCCTGAAACGTTTCGCCAATGATGAAGACGTCCGAGTCGCCATCGTTGTCAAAATCAACCCAGGTGAGCTGACGGAGAGTGTCTATCTTGACATCGGCCAACGGATTTTGTGAGTCGGCGCGCTCCTTAAACTGTGGCTGGTTAGCCGTGCCGAGGTTTTCATAGTATTTGATCGTGCCTTCCTTGGTGCCAATAAACGCATCCAAGTCATTGTCCCGATCAATGTCAACCAAGGTGGGGATGCTCTCCAATTCCACTTTCACCTTGGCAAGCGGATTATTGGTGCTTTCGACAAAGTGTGGCTGAGCGACTGTGCCGAGGTTTTCATAGTAGTTGACGGTGCCTTTATGGGTTCCAATGAAGACATCTAAGTCTCTATCGTTATCAATGTCGGCGAAATAGGGTTGATTGGTTAGTGTGAGCTGAATGAACGCGAACGGATTATCGGTGGGTGTCACAAAGTTTGGCTGGTTGATAGTGCCGGTGTTTTCGTAGTAGTCCACAAAGTGTCCATCTCCAAGGATGGCATCTAAGTCACCATCCTGATCTATGTCAACCAAGGTGGCGGTGGGCCAGCTCGCCAGATGATTTTGTTGTGGCTCGCGTTCCACAAACTGTGGCTGGCTGGCGGTGCCGGTGTTTTCATAGTATTTAATAGAGTTGCCACTCAGGGAGTGATTTTCAATAAAGGCATCTAAGTCGTTATCACCCTCTATGTCAACCAAGGAGATGTCCGAGAAACTGCTTGAGAAACTCCAAAGCATCGTCTGAACCTCCACTTCGGCCAACGGATTGATATCGGCGCGTTCTTCAAAACGGGGTTCAGTGGCTGTGCCGGTGTTCTGGTAGTACTTTACCTTGTCCATGGTTCTGATAAAGATATCCAAGTCATTGTCATTATCTATGTCAGCTAAGGTGAAGCTATGCTCAAACTTTACCGTGGCAAACGGATTGTTTGGGTTGGGGGGTTCCACAAAGTGTGGCTGGCTGGGGGTGCCTGTATTTTCGTAGTAAGTCACTGTGCCACCTGCGGTACCAATCAAGGCATCTAAGTCCTTGTCGTTATCAATGTCAATCAAGATAGTTTGCATAATCTGTGCTTCTACCTTCACGTTCGCCAGCGGATTAGTCGGTACTAAATCTCCAAGGTTTGCCAACCCTTGGCGGCTTTTACCCCGTTTAACAAAGACGGGCTGACTGGCGGTGCCGGTGTTTTCATAGTAAACCACTGTGCCTTGGGATGTTCCAAAAAACGCGTCTAAGTCTTTGTCATCATCAATGTCAACTAAGGCCGGTTGACCGGACAGCGTCACATTGATATCCGCTAACGGGTTGTTTTGTCCCTGACGAGCAACAAAGGCCGGTTGGTTGACTGGGCTGGTGTTGCGGTAGTAGGTTGTCGTGCCATCATCGGCCGTGATGAAGATATCCAAATCACCGTCGTTGTCCATATCCACTAAGGTGGGCGTGCTGTTGTAGGGCACTTTCACACCTGCGAAGGGATTGTTTTCGTCAGCCGTGCGCTCAACAAACTTTGGCATACCAACGTCCGTTTCTTCGGACTGGTAATATTTCATCGTGCCGTCCGCGGCCGTGAAGGCTTCCCATTTGCCGTCATTATCCATGTCAACCACTGCGGGAAGAGTTTGCATCTCTATATTGATAAAGGGATGGTTTGATGCGGTGCGTTCGGCAAAGTGGGGCTGGCTAACACTGCCGGTGTTTTCATAGTACGTTTTGGCATTGGAGGCCTGAAAGAAGTCTAAATCGCCGTCATAATCCATGTCAACGAAGCGGACTTGGGGAGTAATCACTTCCACCTCACTCAAGGGATTGGCCGTGTCGGTGCGTTCCTCGAAGATTGGACGAGTGGCCGTGCCGGTGTTTTCATAGTATTTTATGGTGTAATCGGGATACTCCTCACTGGACTTTTTCGACTTGCCACCGATGAAGAAGGCATCCAAATCACCATCAGTATCAATATCAACCAAAATAGGGCTGATTTTCATTTCCACGCTATTGAGAGGATTGTCTTGTGCGGTGCGCTCGACAAAGGTGGGCTGATTAACATTGCCGGTGTTTTGGTAGTATTTCATCGTGCCGCCAGAGGTGGTGAATGCATCTATGTCACCATCCTGATCAATGTCAACCAAGGTTAGGGTGACTTTAGCATCTACCACGCCTCCGAAGGGATTGTCTAGCTTGGTGCGCTCGACAAACTGTGGCTGGTTGGGAGTGCCGGTGTTTTCATGGTACTTGATGGTGCCGTCTGATGTCCCAATAACGGCATCTAAATCATTGTCGTTGTAGATGTCAATGAAGGTGGGGGCACTGTTATCGCCGACATCTATGCCATGAAGAGGCGTGTTTGGTTCGAGGCGCTGAACAAAGTTTGGGCTGTCAGCTGTGCCGGTGTTTTCATAGTACTTTACTGTGCCATCCGCTGCGCCAATGAAGGCATCCAAATCACTGTCGTTATCAATGTCAACGAGGCTAGGAAGGGCACTTTCAATGCGATTGTTGGTGGTGTTATTGTTTATCACCTTCACTGAGCCTAACGGATTGGCCGTGTCGGTGCGTTCTTCAAACACGGGTTGACTGGCACTGCCAGTATTCTCAAAGTATTTGACTATGCCATAATAGATGAGTTGGCCGTCATCGTTAGTCTCTTGCACGCGAGTGCCGATAAACGCGTCCAAATCGCCGTCATTGTCAATGTCACTTAAGGTGGGAATATTGTCCTCACCCAGATTCACGCCATTGAGAGGATTATTTTGCTCAGTGCGCTCCTCGAAAATGGGTTGATTGACATCACCGGTGTTTTCGTAGTAACTTAGCGCATTTTTTCCTCCGATGAAGGCATCCAAGTCTTTGTCATCATCGATATCAACCAAGGTAGGGTAGCTATGCTCTTGCATCTTCACGCCACTGAGAGGATTGTTTGGCTCGTCGGTGCGCTCAAAGATGGGGTGGCTGGCGTTGCCTGTATTTTCGTAGTAGTTGACGGTGCCATCACCGCTTCCAATAAAGGCATCCATGTCGCCATCGTTGTCGATATCGACAAACGTGGGCTTGCTGCTGCTTCCGACATAGATCGGCGAGGCTAGGGGATTTTCTAGCCTTGGCACTTTCTCAAATTGGGCCTCAACTTGGGCCTCTTGTGCTAACGCTGGCTGACTGAGCAATAGCAGACTTAATAGGGCCGGTGGTGCGGCGTATTTTGGCACTGGGCGGCCGGTTGTGGCGGATTGACGCACAATTCGGTGGATGGCGCGAGTTAGGGTACGACGGGAACGTGTGGACATTTGAGTTTTCCTTTATCAATTTTTTTCTAGGTAGTTTCCAGGGGCGTTGCCCCTGGCTTTAATAATACGCCCCTTTGGGGCTGCTACATTTACAAGGATTGTATATAATAAGGGATTTTATTCGTATCAATTTACAAGGATTGTATATAATAAGGGATTTAAACCGCTAACTACAAGGATTGTATGCTTATGAAAGAGCTTGCCGAAACCTACAACAATCTTTGTAGTTAGGGTTTTCAGGGCTAAAAACTTGATCATCGAGTGTCAGGTTTTTTCACTACCAAAACAAATGCGTAGATTGAACAAAAACTTGACTGACGTGATTAGAGGCTCTAAACAAAAATCCCTTATTATATACAATCCTTGTAGTTGCTTTTAAACATGACAGCGCATAACCTTGGCATTTGCTGGAATCTTTTTTAAACCTTCTACCGTTTTGACGGGCAGGTTTTAGAATCAGTACCGGCAAAAAATTATTCTTAGAATTCTTATAAGTCGGTTCAAAAACAAATCTGAAGGCAATACATGCAATGAATGTTCCATAAAAAATCTTATTTATTTCAAAAAAAAATATAAAATATATTGACATTAATAAAAAAACATTGATATGTAGTAAAAAATACTAATTAGGAGATTCATCATGAGTGAATCGTTTGAACGCGAAAAAATCACTGTCCATTCTTTGGAAAGCAGACCGGCTTTTCAGGAAGGGTTCAGTAATGTGGATGTTTTCAAAAGAATGGTAAAAGCCTTTACAGGCGTCAACCTCCAAATCAAGGAAGTCGAAACCGAAAAGGAATTTCACCGGCCGGTAGGAAACGTGAAAATCAAGTTTGACTTGTTTGCCGAAGACGAAAAGAAACGCACTATTGTCGAGGCACAACATGCGAACTACTCACAGAATTTTGAGCGGTTCTGTTACTATCATCTGACAGCGATTGTGGAAACCATCAAGAGTTCACGAGACTACCATTTCCCAAAAACGGTATATACGTTGGTTTTTTTCACCGACAGGCTTTCACCGGTTCCCGGTAAAAACATTCTTGTCCATGATACCGAGATGAAAGATTTCATCGACGGTGAAGTCGCTAAGGGGATATTTCCTCACAAGCATCGGTTGTTTTTTATTTTTACCAAAGCGCCTGATGCGGACATCAGAATGCCAGAAGAATGTCGGGAATGGATACAGGCTATTCACGAAACCTTAAAGGGGTGGGTGTATTTACACCAATTCAAAACGCCAGAAATCAAGACGCTCTTTGAGCGTCTCAAAACAGAAGACACTTCCCCTGAACTTCACACGAAAATGATGGACGAGCGCATGGTCAAAGAGAAACACGACGATATCAGAAAAGAAGAACGTCGCAAGATAGCTCGAAAATTGTTAAGACGCAATGCCACAACAAGTAACTTAGATATCTCTGAACTTACTGAGTTATCACTGACTGATATCGAAGAATTGCGAGAAGAAATGACAGAAAAAGGCGAGATTTTATTTGTGTAAAGCCTACCGTTTTAGGCATGTTTTTGCTTTAGCTTAAGCTAAACCTTCAACGGGTAAGACTTCTATTTTTAACAAAAGCTCAAGTTTGTAGTAGGCGCTTTAGCGCCTAAGTTAGTAGTAGGCGCTTTAGCGCCTAAGTTAGTAGTAGATGCTTTAGCGCCTAAGTTTGTAGTAGGACTACTACAAACGCTTACTACAAACACTTACTGCAAACACTGACTACTCGCTGAGTTAATTAATGATTAATCATTAATTTTTATTAGCCACAACGGGGCGACATTAATAAAGCCAGTGTACCTACCTGGCAAGCAAGCCCCAACGGGGCGATGTTAATATAGCTTCTGAATCAGAATTTTCAGAATTTGAGAATTTTCAGATTATGTTTATTCTGTTCATCCTAAAATAGAAGAAAATTATGATTCAGATATTGTACAAGAAAATTGATGATTCTGTACTTATAGCCTGGGGCAACGCCCCTGGCTTTAGCCCCAACGGGGCGAGATTAATATAGCCTGGGGCAACGCCCCAGGCAAGCCCCAACGGGGCGAGATTAATATAGCCAGTGTACCTGGCTTTAATAATACGCCTTATATATTAACCCGTCATAAAAAATAAAGTTATAGCCACGTTGAGTCTATTAAGGACGATTTATTGTGCAATTCGTTTATCCCCGTAATTCGTTGTACTTAATATTCAATGAGTTAGAGGAAACTGATAGGTGGTAAGGTGATTTATCTCCTTATATTGAAATGTGGGCGATAAATTGCTTATTATAAACGGGCCTTTTGCTTATAATGGCAGTGGTGCAGGGGTGCGCCAGCAACAAAACACCTATAAAAAGTGTGACAATGAAGCGCGATAGAGGGCCATAACCTAATTTGAAAGCATTTTATGGCCCTCAAAGTCGATTGTTCAAGTAACCATAAAAATATCTAGCGGTAATTTTTATATCACCCTCCTTAGGGCCTGTCACAAAATAACCTGGTCATTTTTGTGGAGCAAATTATAATCAAATTGATAAAATTTGTTCAAGTTATTTTGTTACATACACTAAAGCGCTTATTACAAACTTAGGCGCGCTCAGTGCCTATTATAAACTTAGGCGCGCTCAGCGCCTACTACAAACTTAGGCGCGCTCAGCGCCTACTACAAGCTTTGGACTTCTAGAGGTTATCAAATTATGTCAAAGGTTAAGTCGATTATTTTAGTTCAAGTTTTTGTTATGCTTTTCTTTTCTGTTAGGCTCTGGGCTGCAACGCCTTGCGAAGAGGCTAGTCAGCGTGTCAGTGAAACTGTTCAATTGGATAGCATCATTCATCGTAAGCTACAAAAAGAGTTGCTTCAACAGGCCCTTGCGCTTTGTCCAGATCATCCACTCGCTCATTATCATTTTGGGGCCGTCTTGGCGCAGGAAAAGAACTATACTGAGGCCCTTTATCATTATCAACAGGCCTTAACTCATCGGCCTAACTATTCCCCTGCGTGGGTGGGTATCGGTAATGTTTATTCTAAACAAGGCCAGCGGCCTTTAGGCTTTGAGGCTTATTTAAACGTTTGTACTCGCAATCGACGCGCTCGTCAGCGTGTCACTGAGTTGTTGCGCGGTAATCGGTACCGCATTGTTGATGGCGATGTGGTATTGAGTAACAAAAGTTTAAGTTTGCTCTATGACAGAAAACGGTTACAAAATCTCTACCAAATGGCAAATCGGTGTTATCGTCATGATAAGTCTATCGCAAGCCATTCGATGGCCCTCAAAGCGATTTTGCAACCGGTTGCGATTTTCCGCCAAATTGATTATGAGGTTGGTAAAGAGGATTTAACGCTTATTTCTGAGGCGCAATTGGAAGAAATTGCGCTTGCCTTAATTAATATAGATGCTAGACGAGTCATAATCCGGGGACATTCCGCTCGTCAGCCTTTTAAAGGTAAAACGCTAACTGAAAGTAAGCCTTTGATTTGGCAATTGTCACGAAATCGTGCTAAATCGGTGGCTGCCGCGTTAGCGGTTCGTGGTTTTAATAGAAGCCGGATAAGTTATTATGGTTATGGTGCGAGTCGGCCGCTTGTTAGAGGAAATAATAAGGCTGCGTGGGTGAAAAATAGGCGGGTGGAAGTTGAAGTCAGTGCTCAATGATCAGTGTTCAGTTATCAGTTATCAGTGAACAGTGATCAGTTATCAGTGCATTAGTGCAGAAAAACGATAAATCCATACATGTAGCCCACCAAGGTGTTTTTCTTGCCGGCCCCAAAATGCGACGAAGGTGGGCAACAACGTTGGGTGGTACAACGTTTTTAGGCTATCCGACGCTTGCTACAGTAAACCCATCCGACGCTCGCTAATAATTTTGTTGTACTTCTAAAATTTTCTCTTTCAGCTAGGCATTGATAAGTCATTTGATAGACACTTTCCTTGATTGAGCAATTTCAGAGATTTTTGGAAGGATTTATTCATCAATTTCAATCAAGTGTTTCCGACTTGTTATATTGACCTCAAAATGAACTTCTGGCATATCATCCCAATATTCACCCATATCATGGGTGTCAAAAAATTCAATTAGCTCATTGAGTGAGCTATGAGTCGGCATTGGTTTAGTTTGAGTGTTTGCCATATATTTTCCTTTTTGCCATGTTTCTTGCGCTCAGTATCAATGCTTCTTTAGTTTTTTTTTGTAGATAAACAGTAGAGTTGTTGCGTTATAGAGCTTTTTATTTCGCAACAACTCTGTTTTACAAGAGTTTTTTATTTCGCAACAACCCTAATCTAAAGCATTGATTTTTAATCAATCCCCGATAGGGGCCTATTGGTTAAAATGCCTAAAAATAAATTATTTAAAAACTTATGTCTAAGGTGAGTGCTTACTGTTAGGTCAATTGTAAGGCATTTGAGAATGTTGGTATGTGTAGAGTTTTGAGAGGATGGTGAGGGAGTCTGGGTGGGGTCGTTGTGAGAAAAAGCCCCTTGGCTGTGAAGCCTTGGGGCTTTTTTAGATAGAAGATGGGTTTCGCTTCGCGAGGCTTGCTAATGTCTGCCAGTTAGCTTAGCTTGACAGAATCTGAAACTATATTGTCTATCTTCGTAATGGTTATGGTGATGACTGGTAACTCCCGTCATAGCGTTACCCCTAGGAACCGTAAAATTTATAACGCTATCATATTGAGTATAATCTGATTGAGTACACCTTGAAGGAATTAACTTGTTGGCACCTGAGTACATTGCACAACATTGATATTTAAACTTCCTGTCTTCGTAATGATTATGGTGTATGCTATTAACACCTACTAAAAACCCATCATCAGGACAAGTAAAGTTGACAGGTCGATCCCAGTTATTAAGCCATTTTGTCCATTTACAGCTTTTTTGAGAAACATTACGAAAACGGACACAACGAAACTTAAAACGCCTATCTTCGTAATGATTATGGTGCATACTATACACCCCCACTATAAACATCCCATCAGGACATGAAAAATCGACTTCGTGATCCCAATCATTTACAAAAGGAGTTTGATAGACTTTTCCTTCCCATCCTGCTGCCAAACTCGAAGTTGACAACATTAATGCGAATAGCAATGAAACAAGTTTTTCCAAAATAAAAATCCTCGTTGAAAATATAATTCCACAGTGTTAAAAGTCGTCTAGGCGTGGCTACAATTAACGGCGCGTAGCAAAACCGATACTCGGGATGTCCAAACTTTGGTAGTCCCCACAGAGCAATGCTGGTATTAAAAATAAGTGAACAAAAATTATCCGATCCGCTTGCGCCAATAACTTGAAAAGTGTTTAGTCGTCATGAATTTGAATAGTGTTGACAACCGGTAACTTCGTTAAATAAAGCCTATTGGCCTAATTGCCTTGCGGCTTTTTTTCGTATTAACACTTGATCATTCAAAAGGCCTTGCTAAAAAACACGATACCTCGTGCGCTTTTGCAACTATAACCGTTTTTCTCAGGTGTTTGCAAGCATTTTTTCTTACCCGTTTCTTATTCAAATCCTATCAATGGTGTGCATTCTCAACCCGCCCACGCAAACACGTATTTGCCGCAACAGCCCTTTGCTTTTTACAAAGCCCTTGTACTGGATGGAACAAGGGCAGCGGAGGGTGCATCATAAGGCTGTCGTTTAAGCCTGTCAACCAAAAATGGTTTGTTGTCTGGGTGCCAATCTGCACGGCACGAAAGACGCGGCGTATTATACGCACACTGACAAATAAATGCAACACCCAAAGGAGTCGGGCGGTGCCTAGAAAACGAGACAGTGAATAGCTTTAGTCGCCAACATGGCCCCCAAAAGAACCGCTATGTTTTAGAATTCATTTTTCAGTTTTCATTTTTCAGTTTTCATTAATTATAGGGCCATCAGTCAAATCAACAGAATCAATTCGCCAACATGGCCCCCAAAAGAACCGCTATGTTTTAGAATTCAGTTTTCAGTTTTCATTTTTCAGTTTTCATTAATTATAGGGCCATCAGTCAAATCAACAGAATCAATTCGCTAACATGGCCCCCAAAAGAACCGCTATGTTTCATTTTTCATTAATTTGGGAGCATGCCAAACTAAAGTTTGCCAAACGAGTCCGGCCATTAGTTAGTTTGGACGACTGCCTTCCTTACAGCCTAAAAGCTTAAGTACGTATCAGGGCACTGCAAGAGAAGAGGGTTATACCAATTCTTAATTGAATTTCAGGTTTTGAAAATGGCTAGTGGCAAATTAAGCGACGCGATCCACCGACATTATAACAAGTGTTTAAATCCAGAATTGGTATTAGTAACGTGAGTTCGACTTTAAATATCAGTGACTTATATAATTATTAATTATATCAAATAGTTATTTATAATGACTTTTAAATCAATCAGTTTAAAAAAAAACCAACAAGCTTTACTGGCTCATTTCACTCTATGGCCCACAATTTGTAGGTTTAACGTATTAATGTTAAGGGTTTAATAGTAAAAAAAATATTTTTTAATCAAGTAATTATTTTCAACCAATTGATTAATATAAAATTTATATAACAAGCAAGAAAAATAAGTCGAACTCACGTTAGTAGGCTTTAGCCTACTTTAGCTTTTAGACTGTTGGCTAAGGTGGTCTTTCTATTTCCGCTTTACTGCACTAGCCGTGTTTTGCAGCCGCCGCGGGTTTGGCAGAGTAGTGATACG
>NBMI01000245.1 GCA_002085445.1 Candidatus Parabeggiatoa sp. nov. 2 | reverse complement strand
ACGCCAATCCACCCGACTTGCTGATAGCCCCTTATTACCAATTACCAATTACCAATTACCAATTACCAACAAACTTGAACTAACAATATGAAAATCGGCACCCAATTATTAATAGCAGCCCTAGCAATTAGTTTCATCCCCGTTGCGATTATCGGGAGCGTTGCGTTACTTAACGGCCGCCATGCACTGTCAAACCAAGCTTTTAGCCAACTCAACAGTATCCGTCAAGTCAAAAAGGCACAGCTTGAAGAGTTTTTTTTGGAACAACAAAGCGATATGAATGTGCTGTTAAATATGGTAGATATGTTCAGACAAAATGCTTACCAAAAATTTCAAGCGGTTCATGAACACAAAAAAGCACAATTGGAGTGGTACTTTAAGGAACGTTTAAGTGACATCCGCGTCTTATCGAAAAGTCACGCCGTTTCACAGGCACTGGCGCAATTTGAAGAGGGTTTTCATCTGGAAAGCCAACAAACCTCTGGAGTCGCTTGGCAAGCCATTGAAGAGAAATTTGGCGTTGAACTCAAGCAGTACCAAGAAGAGCATGACTATCACGATTTACTCCTGATTGGCAAGGATGGCGATATTGTTTACACCGCCGCCAAAGGGAGCGACTTGGGACAAAACCTGCTTAACGGTGCCTTAAAGGATAGCCCTTTGAACAAAGCTTTTCAAAAAGGCCAAAAAAGCCTCGTCGAGATAGCCCTCCATGATTTCGAGCCTTACGCACCGGCAAAGAACCAATATCTCGCCTTCATTACGGCCCCGATTTTCCGTTCTGGTAAACTCATCGGTGTCTTGGCGCTCAGTTTTTCACAGGATTTTATTAATACCACTGTCCAACGGCGTGAAGGAATGGGGCTTCCTTATGAAACGTACTTGGTTGGACAATTGAACGGCCAAACAAGCTATCGCAGTAATAGGGTAATCAACGAAAAAGCCCAACAGGTTATCGGTTATCCAAAAAGCGGCGAAGATATAAATAAAGCCTTGGCTGGACAATCTGGCGTTGCCGTCAAAGTTGGCAGCACCGGCAAATTAGCACTCGGTGCTTACGCCCCGCTGCAAATACTCGGACTGAAATGGTGCATCATTACCACAATCGCATTGGAAGAATTACTCACCCCAAAATGGGTTGGGCAGAGCGATGACTTTTTCAGTCAATATCTTCGCCAGAATGATTACTATGACCTTTTTATGATCCACCCGCAAGGAGAGATTTTTTACTCGGTAAAACATCAAGCAGACTACGGCACGAATCTCCTCAGCGGTGAATATGCCGACTCCCAACTAGGCAAACTTCTTCAAGAAGTCTTGCAAAGCAAAACATTCGGCATGAGTGATTTCGCGCCTTATGCCCCCAGCAATAATAAACCCAGCGCCTTTATCGCCCAACCTCTGCTTCACAACGATGAAGTTGAACTGGTAGTGGCTTTACAATTGAATGATACCACCATAAATCAAATCATGCAGCAACGCGCTGGGATGGGTAACACTGGCGAGACTTATTTAGTCGGCCGCGACAAGCTCATGCGTTCCAATTCCTATCTTGCCCCCGAAACGCATTCGATAGAAGCCTCTTTTGCCGATCCCGCCAACGGCACGGTGGACACAGAAAGCAGCCGTGCGGCTTTAGCGGGTGAAACGGATCAAAAATTGACCAGAAATTATTTGGGTTATTTGGTACTCTCTGCCTATACGCCCGTCAAAGTGAGCGACAAACAGTGGGCACTGATTGCTGAAATCAAACAAACGGAAGCGTTGGCACCCATTAATACGCTGGAATTGTGGACGACTCTGGTTGTGGTGTTTGGCATTCCAGTGATGATTGGTGTCGCTTGGTGGCTAACCCGCCGTGTCACACAGCCTTTAAATCAAGTCGTTGAGGTTATCAACCAATTGGCGAATGGCACACTCACCTGTTGGATTGGCTCAACTTCCAAAGATAAAAACGCTAGTTTGGGTGAAAACAACAATGAAATTAGTCTCATGCTTCGCGCCACCGTGGAGATGTCTGAAACCCTGCAACGTGTCATCTTAGACATACAAAAGACCGTTTCAGCGGCAAAGCGCGGCGACTTAACGCCGCGCGTTGAGACGCAATCTCTCAAAGGCTTTATGAAAGAATTAGGCGAAAGTACCAACCAATTGGTTGCCACCACCTCAGATGTCATGGAAGATATAACGACTGTGATGACGGCGCTTGCCCAAGGTTGCCTGAGAGAAAGAACCAAAGACGACTATGAAGGTATTTATGCCGAAGTCTCTACCTTGGTACAAAAAACGATTGAAAACCTTGAAAAAATTATCAATGATATTCAATTAGTAGTTGATAGTGCCAGTCGTGGAGAATTGGATAACCTGATTAACCTCTATGATAAGCAAGGGTTTAGCAAAGACTTAAGTCATGCCGTTAATGCGCTGGTGGAAATACAAAAAAACTTCAATAACGACATTGGCATGTTATTAGAAAACCTGAAAAATGGTGACTTAACGCAGCCCATTCAGACGGAATATGCGGGTGAATTTGACAAAATAAAACAAAATGCTAACAGCACCATTGAAAAGCTCGTTAGCATGTTATCTGAAATATCGCTGATTGCTGATGCTGTTAAGAAGACGGCGAGCCAAATGGAAGTGGGTAATAACTCACTATCGAATCGCACCGAGACGCAGGCGGCTTCTCTTGAAGAAACGGCCGCGGCAATGGAACAACTGACTGCCACGGTAGCGCAGAATGCTCATCATGCCCAAACGGCCAATCAGCTTGTCCTTTCCGCGGCAGAAGTTGCGGAGGATGGTGGTCTTGTTGTCAGAGAATCCGTTGAGACAATGCGACAAGTGTATGAATCTTCTAACAAAATGTTAGATATTATCAATGTGATTAATGGTATCGCTTTCCAAACCAAGATTTTGGCACTTAACGCGGCGGTTGAGGCCGCTCATGCGGGCGAACATGGACGTGGCTTTGCAGTCGTTGCGGCGGAAGTGAGAAACCTTGCCCAACGTTGTGCAGAAGCCGCTCAGGAAATTAGGGCATTGCTTGAGGATTCTGTTTCCAATATTGAAACGGGGACGATATTAGTAGAGCAAGCGGGAGAAAGCATGGATGACATCATCACATCTATTGGGCGTGTGACAAACATTATCTCTGAAGTTTCAGCGGCTTCCTCTGAGCAATCCCAAGGCATTAAACAAATTAATATAGCGATTACTCAGATGGACAGCATGACGCAGCAAAACGCGGCGCTTGTTGAGCAAGCCGCTGCGAATGCCGAAGGGTTAGCACAGCAAGCGGCCAAACTCGCTGACGCTTTCGGACAATTTAAATTTAATTAGCATGCGTAATGGCTAATGGGTGCCCGATTGGGTAATAATAAAATCTGATAAATGTCTGTTCGTAGTCGGTGATTTATCACCTATTTTGGTTGATTGCGTGAGGCGATAAATCGCCTACTACAAACGGCCATTGAATTACTCCCCAATAACACCTAATTATATTCAGCGGTGAACACACTCTTAGACATTAAAGATGCAAGCACTTTAGACAAAGATGGACGATATTGAAACTCAAAACATCGAATTACAACTCATGTTACAAGCCATTTACCTAAAATACGGTTATGACTTTAGAAATTATGCCAAAGCTTCGATAAAACGGCGGGTTCAACATCGGCTTATCAAAGAGGGACTTTCCAGTATCTCCGCCTTGCAGCACAAACTCCTCTATGACGTGTCTTTTTTTGAAAGATTACTGCTGGATATGTCCATCAACGTCACGGAGATGTTTCGTGATCCGAGTTTTTATTTGGCACTCAGAAAATATGTGCTACAGGAGCTAAAAAACTATCCGTTTCTTAAAATATGGCACGCCGGGTGTTCCAGCGGAGAAGAAGTGTATTCTATGGCTATTCTTTTAAAAGAAGAAGGCTTGTCTGAACGCACCCAAATTTATGCGACAGATATGAATGAAGTCGTGTTAAAACAGGCAAAGGATGGCATTTTCAATATCAGCAGACTGAAGCAATACACGGCAAACTACCAAAAGGCGGGTGGACAGGAATCCTTTTCGGATTATTACACGGCACATTATGATCATGTCGTTATGGACAAATCACTTAAGGAAAATATTCTCTTTTCTGATCACAACCTCGCCACGGATGGCGTATTTGGAGAAATGAACTTAATTATGTGCAGAAATGTGTTGATTTACTTTAACCGTGAATTGCAACATCGCGCTGTAGGTTTATTTTATGATAGCCTTTGTACCGATGGGTTTCTCTGTCTCGGCTCCAAAGAGAGTATCCGCTTTTCTCAATATTCTGATAATTTTGAAGATGTCGTCAGAGAGGAGAAAATTTATCGCCGGTTGAATTGATTACCCCTCACCGTTTTTAGTTATCAGTGTTCAGTGAACAGTGATCACTGAAACAACTGTAACTAGTGGCTGAACGAAAACCCCTTACCTAAGTGTCATTTCGACGAGAGGAGAAATCTTAACACGTTGATAACCAAAATATTTATCCCTTCGCTCGAAATGACAAAGATGGTTTTCGTCCAAGCACTAACTAATAAGATATAACTAATAACTGACAGCTGGACTTTATCGGAAATAAGCGTTGTTTTTATAAATAGTTGTTTTTATTAGTAAAATTATGCTTAGAGTTTTATTTCCGATAATGTTTACTGAATAACTGATAACTGATAACTGATAACTGATAACTGAATATCACTGGATAACTGATCACTGATCACAGAAGGGATCACAGATCACTGATGGAATAACTGAAGAAAAATATGAATCGGTTTGAAGCAGTGGTTATAGGATCATCAGCGGGAGGAATTAAAGCGCTGAGTGCTGTCCTAGCGGCGCTACCAAGTGAATTTCCGCTACCCATCATCATCGTGCAACATTTACATCCCAATTCGGACAGCTATTTAGCGCGGATTTTGGAGGCAAAATGTGGACTAAAGGTCAAACAGGCGGACGAAAAAGAGACGGTTGCCGACGGTGTGGTGTATCTTGCACCACCCAACTATCATTTGCTGATAGAAGAGGATCGGAGTTTTTCACTCTCGATAGAAGGGCCAGTTAATTTTGCGCGTCCTTCTGTGGAGGTGTTATTTGAGACGGCCGTCTATGCTTACCGAGACAAGCTTATTGGTATTATTTTAACGGGTGCCAATAACGACGGTAGCTTGGGTGTTAAAAAAATTAAACAAATAGGCGGATATGTGATTGTACAAAACCCAACCACGGCCGAAGCGGATGCTATGCCCAGAGCGGCTATTGCCGCAACAAACGTGGACAAAATTTTACCACTAGAACAGATAGGGCCTTATTTGTTGCAATTAGTTAATCGCTCAAAAAGGCACAATCGTTATTGGTAACTGAGAAAGGGGAAAGGGCTCGCGGCAAAAATTTTGAGGTTAAAGAAATCCGATTTTTTTGAAAAATCGGATTTCTCACTATTTTTTTAGGAAAAATAGGATTTCTCGCTTGGCTAATAAATTTTAAACAATTTGCGTTTGTCATTTCGGTTTCTTTGATCGGAGAAATATCGAGAAATCTTATTGGGTGGCAACCGATTTCGAGAATAGTAGAAATGACAAAAGCAATTTGTGCTTTTGGAATGACCGAAGGGGCTAATAGAAAAGCCCCAACGGGGCGACATTAATATAGCCAGTGTATCTACCTGGAGGGAAGGAGGGAAGCTAACAAAACCCTTATTTTCGGACAACTCTAATTAAGATTTATCCTCAAGTAAAAATGACAAAAAAGTTCAGTTTATGGCGGTGCTTAGTATAATTACAAAAAAGGTCAATAAAATGTCACAAAATGAATCGCTTAATATACTTATTGTTGATGACAACCAAAATAACCTCTTTACCTTGCACACCCTCATTAACGAACATATTAACGCGCAAATTTTTGAAGCCCAATCAGGAGTAATCGCCTTACAAATACTCCTTTGTGAAAAAATTGATTTGATTATTCTTGATGTGCAAATGCCAGAAATGGACGGTTTTGAAACCGCCCAATTAATTCGCTCGCGCAAAAAAACCCAACATATTCCGATTGTATTTCTCACGGCAGCTTATAAATCCGAAGAATTCAAGCAAAAAGAAGAACTAGAACGCAAAGTTCAAGAACGCACGGCCGAACTTTTAGAAGCTAACCAAAAACTGAAACAAGAAATTCAGGAACGCAAACAGATAGAGAAAAAATTACAAGAAGCACACGATCAATTAGAGCAACGGGTGCAAGAACGTACCGCCGAACTTTCTGCCACCAACCAGCAATTAAAAACCGAAATTAATGAACGCAAACTCGTTGAAGCCGCACTAGAACGCCTCAGTCGACAAACCCAACTGATTTTAGAATGCGCAGGTGAAGGTATCTTTGGGCTGAATTTAGAGGGAGACACCTTACTGGTTAATCCGGCTGCGGCCAAAATGCTTGGATACGAAGTGGATGAATTAATGGGTCGCAATCAGCACAGCATCATCCATCACACAAAAAAAGATGGAACACCCTATCCGGTTAAAGAGTGCCCGATAAACGCTGCTCTCCGTGATCGTAACAGTTATCACCGAGATGATGAAATCTTTTGGCGTAAGGATGGTAGCTGTTTTGCCGTCGAATATATGACCACCCCTATCATAGAACAGGATAAAATAACCGGTGCCGTCGTCACCTTCCGCGACATCTCCGAGCGTAAACAGGCCGAAGCCGCTTTACAGGAAGCCAAAAGTGCTGCTGAAAACGCACGAGCCGTGGCCGAAGCTGCTAATCTCTCCAAAAGTCAATTTTTGGCGAACATGAGCCATGAACTGCGGACACCCTTAAATGCCATCATCGGTTACACAGAAATGTTAACAGAAGAAGCCGAAGAAACCAGGCAAAATAATTTTATTCCAGACTTACATCGGGTTCACTCGGCCGGCAAACATTTATTAGGCCTTATCAACGACGTGCTAGATATATCCAAAATCGAAGCTGGCAAAATGGAATTGCATCTTGAAATTTTCGATCTCACAACCCTTTTTAGCGAGGTGGTGAGTACCGTCCAACCGTTGATGGAAAAAAAGACTAACGTCCTCTCCGTCAAAAGCGACGAAGCACTAGGCGAAATGTATGCTGACATGACCAAACTGCGCCAAATTCTGCTGAATTTACTCAGTAATGCCGCTAAATTCACAGAACAAGGTCTCATCTGCATAGAAGTCTCCCGTCAACAACTCCAAGATGACGAAGATTGGATTCGTATTTGTGTGACTGACGACGGTATTGGCATGACACCAGAACAGCGAAAAAAACTGTTTCAACCCTTTACGCAAGCTGATCCCTCCACCACTCGCAAATACGGTGGCACTGGCTTGGGTTTGGCGATTACCAAGGAATTTGCAGAAATGATGGGCGGAAATATCAACGTGGTGAGCGAATTTGGGCATGGCAGCATGTTTACCGTCCTTTTGCCCGCCATTGCCAGCGAACCCATCATGCAAAAAACCGAAGAATTGTTATTAAAGGGCGACGGCATTGTTCTAGTGATTGACGATGATAGCGCTGTGCGTGAATTGTTCAAAAATTATCTGAGCCAACTGGGTTATGCCGTCGCCGTCGCGGCTGACGGAAAAGAGTGCCTCAGACTGGCTCAAAAACTACGTCCCGATGCGATTATTCTTGATGTCAAGATGCCGGGCATCGATGGCTGGAAGGTACTTTCGACATTGAAAAGTGACCCACTCTTGACAGACATTCCGGTGATTATGATGTCGGTTGAAGAGCGTCAAAACCAAGGATACGCGCTAGATGCCACCGATTACCTTGTCAAACCCGTGCGTCCTGAACAATTAGCTAGTATTTTCGATAAATACCATATTGGCGATGACTCACAAAGTTTAGTTATGGTTGTTGAAGACGATACAATTATACGTGAAGTCATTGCAGGTATGATAAAAAACGCCGGTTTGCGCGTCTTCAAAGCAGAAAACGGCAAAGTTGCCTTGGAGCATATTGAAAACAAAAAGCCCACCTTAATTTTGCTAGACTTAAGGATGCCCGTTATGGATGGGTTTGAATTTCTGAGCCACTTGCGCGAAAATGAAAGATGGTGTTCCATTCCTGTTGTCGTCTTAACTTCTACTCATCTTACCCCGGAAGAACAAGCCTGTTTACAAGGTGATGTAGAAACCATCTTACGGAAAGAAACTTATAACCGCGACGATTTACTCTTGCATATTCATAAACTGATTGCCAATTCAAAGCATGAGGTGGATAACCAACCCAACTACAGTCACTATGGTTTTTGGCAATAGTTTGGTAATTGGTCATTGGTAATTGGTTTGACTCGTTAACTCATTAAATTAGCCTCTTGCAAAACTCATCAAAAATGGCGAATGAGTTTTGCATGCCTTCAACTTATGATTATGACAATAGGAGGTAATAAGGAATTATAGCGTTTTGGAAAAAAGCCTTAGCCAACAGCACAAGCAGTGATATCGTTTGTCTAAAGAGCTACTGTACCCTGAAGGGGACTAAATAATTATCTGAATATCTCTAGCAACAGCTTCTATTTTCTTACTCATCCTTGATCACATGCCGAAGCACGATCAAAGTTTCCATGAGAATTCACTCTTTGTTGATAACTCAAAACGAGTTGCAACTAAAGTCCAAGATGGGCTGTCTCATCCGGTCGGCGACAACGCTCTAGCAAGATTTGCTTTACCTTCTGAAAAGGAAGCCAGCGATGAAGTTCCTTGTCCTCTAATCTAGCTTTCACATTGACCGCTGCATTCAAGGGAGCGATCATAACTGCCCCGCACCCGAAGGCACAGTGAAACGTCTCCCCAGTACGTTTGCCGAGGCAACCACACTTTGAACACATTTGAGAAGTATATGCCGCATTGATTTGAACAACCCTAGAACCTCTTCGGAAGGCCACAATATCAATAGCATTACCTATTAAACCTTTTACCCAACCACTTAAACGGCGGTTGGTATTTTTTCCATAACTTTTTGACTTAAATGTTTTTGTTAAGTCTTCACAAACAATAGTCTTTGCCTTATCAACAACACGATTAACAGCCGTAAAAACTATCGTTTTGACTTGAGCTTGATGCCGCCGTGATCGCCGGTTTAGCTTTTTTCTATTTCTAATTCTTTTAGCTTTTTTTGGATTCTTTTGTTCAACCTTGTCCAAAACCGCTTTGATCTTATTGCGGCTTTGGTATTTTTTCTTCAAAGAATCGGATTCTTTTGATAAAACCTCGCCCAAACCTTTACCATAAAACTCACCTTCAGAATCAACAAAAGCTTCAGTATAACCCTTATCTATGCCAATTTTATTATTGCCACAAGCACGGTCATCAGTGTTGTCTATTGTGTAATGAATTTAAACTTGACCTTCGCGCAGAATTAACCTAATTTTTCCTGTTATGGAATAATTGGTTCCGATAGGAATCGCAAGGAGCGATCCTCTTTTGAAGCTAATGACTTCAAGGTAATTTTTACAATTAGGTGAAAAAAACTTATAGCTGTCAGGTTCCAATACAATTTTATTAAAAGTATTGTTTTTTCCATGTTTCCAATATTGACGCATGAGGCGGCGCAAATAGGAATTATTAATCCAAAAAGAATCATTTTTTAGCTGTTTAAATAATTCTTTACGCTTATCCTTGTCATCAATATTTATAAAAATGTGGCGCTTAACGATCTCTTTAGCCGCTTCTCGGTTGGCTTTGACATCATCTAAAGTATCAGATAACGTGGATCGCCATATTCTTTGCGGTAATATTGATACGTGTTTATCAGCTATCCACCCATCACGCACCGGACGAAATTTTGCACCAAGCCCACCAATTGAGCCGTAGTTGCGCCAGACTTCTGTACGAATAGAACCGCATAGTTTAGCTATTTCATTTAGCGCATCATATTTAGTTTTGTTTAGATTATCGCTGTAAATGATTCGGGTAACTTTTTTAGCTTTTTTCATTTTTAACCTCATCTTTAATAAGTTTTTTGTACTTACGTCAGCCATAAATTCTTTATTACAAAGTATGGATAATGGACATTAAATCTTCTACCATTTCTTTTTCAGGTTTCGAGGCTAAAGTTTTTCTTGGTTTGCAATAATAATCTCACAGTTATTTTGTTTAGCCAAATAATCTATCAGGTCAAAACCAAAACGCGCTAATCGGTATTTGTGCGCAACATAAAGTTGCGATATTTTGCCTTGTAAAATATCGGTAATCAGTGCTAGGAATTTGGGACGTTTAAAATTCATTCCACCAGCGATTTCAGTTACCCATTGAACAACTGCAAGGCCCCGATTTAGACAAAATGTACGCATGGCATCTAGTTGATATTCTAAGTCCTTTTGCTGTGATCGATATGAAACTCGACAATAGACAACAACCTTTTTCTCAACTTGCTTATCATGTTGTTGTTGTAGAACTTTACAAACATCAAAATCATCATAATATCTCTGGTTTGAGAAGGTACGCTTTGCAACTAAACGTCTTTCATCATCCCAACGTCTTAGTGTGCTGGTTGAACGCCCTACTAATTGTGCAAATTTTTGTATTTTATATTTCTTACTCATGTATCTAAGTATGGGTAAGAATGGATAATAAATCAAGTGCTAGCGGATGCACCTGGGCATTTATATCGCACGAGCTTAAAGCAAAGCGGCCCAATTATCCTTTAAAAATAATAAATTAACGCTTTTGCTGCGGCCAAGTTAAATCGACGAGAGTTGGCAATATCTCTCCCGCCTTGCCATACAACACAAAATGGACATGTGGCGTTAACGGTGTCTCATCAGGATTAATTTCGACCAACTTGGCACCTTGTTCAAGTGCCTCAAACGGTAGAGAAGCTGCCGGATGCACAAGGCTAGAGGTGCCGACGCTAAAAACCAAGTCACATTGGCGCACAGCGGTTATCGCTTGAAGGAGTGTTTTTTTGGATAACGGCTCTCCAAACCACACCACGTCTGGGCGCAACAGTCCACCGCAACGAGGACAATGAGGCGGCACTTCCTCGGTAGGCGGCCAACTCTCTACCAAATAGCCATTGTCAGCACATTTAGTGCGTGCCAGGTTGCCATGTAATTCAATGATCTGCTGACTACCGGCGCGTTGATGCAATCCGTCGATGTTTTGAGTAATCAAAGTCAATTCTGGCACACGCGCTTGCATTTGTACTAAAGCTAAATGGCCGGGATTGGGTGCGGCCTTTGCCACCAATTCACGTCGCCAAGTGTACCACTCCCACACTAGGCGCGGATTGCGCCGAAAAGCCTCTGGCGTAGCCAACTCGGTTGGATCATAACGTGCCCACAATCCCGTTTGAGCATCCCGAAAAGTCGGCACACCACTCTCTGCCGAAGTACCCGCTCCCGTCAATACCACCACTCGCTGCGCTGTCCGCAACTCTTCTACCAGTTCCGCTGGAATTACGTTATCGTTCATCAGTCGCACCTTGCCTAATCATTTTCACCTTTTCTAGCCTAATCCCCGATCACCCGCCCTTTTTCTTCGATCTATAGATATTCAGATAATTAAACTTTACACACAATTTGCGCTTTTGGAATGAAGAATTCTACTCAAGATGGGAACAAACTTTTTGAGAAACAAAAATAATCTAGGGGCGTTGCCCCTGGGTAGACACACAGGTATGCCCCTACAAAACTTAGCTTTCAGGGGCTGTAGGGGCAAGCCTCGCGTGTTCGCCCTGGCTTTCAGGAGACTTAATGGCATTGGCGTTGCCCCTGGCAGAGCCACTACGGGGCGAGATTAATATAAAAAGTGTAACTACCTGGCTTTAATAATAATTTATATTAACCCGTCATAAAAATCCAACTAACTGAATTTTAAATGAATTTAACGTGTCAAGGCGTAGCCCCTATATGTGTTGGATTACTGCTTATCTCCAGTCCCCTTTGAGAGGCGTGTAGGGATAGGGGAAAGGGGTATAAGGGGTGGCATGCTCAAAAAAATTTTAATAATCAAAAAGTTAATTAAATGGCGAAGGCTAATATTACAAAATATTACAAAATATTACAAACGGTAATAAACGGTAATAAACTGTTACATAGATTTCACCAATTTACGTTTAAAATATCGCTCCTATTTT
>NBMI01000244.1 GCA_002085445.1 Candidatus Parabeggiatoa sp. nov. 2 | reverse complement strand
AATTTTAGAAATCCGATGTCTTTAAGACATCGGATTTCTTCCCAAGCTAAGTACCCGTGCAAAAGTTTGAAAGGTTTATGGATACAAAAGTAATTGTTTTTGTTAGGTTTATTTTTTTTGATACCTGCACGGGTACTTACTGTCAAACGTTAGTTTGGACGACTGCCAAGCGACGACTGCCAAACTAACGTTTGGACGACTGTTTGGATGTATTCAAATTAAAGTATGGCCCTCTATCGCGCAAAAAAAACAATACTTATGGTATGTATTTTTTGGTAGCGGATTCACAGTATGCCTCACAAGTTCCCTTCTCAATTGTTTCCCTTCTATTTTTTTAGGTCATTTTCGTCAAAAGCACTGGGATCGTTTAATGGGATAATTTTTCAGTCGTTATCAAAAATCAACCGGTAATCAATGACGCACGAACTTTTTCCGACCGATTGTTAGCGATTGATTTTAGAGCAATTCCCTTATCTGGCCCCAGTGTCCGCTCACTTCAGGCCCGCCATTTAGACACCACACCACAAAAACCCGCCGTGCCCGCTCAAGAACTTCCACCGCCCATTCGCAGCCTCCCAATAATATATAGTGTTCGACGAAAAATAGCTTGGAAAACACATCCTCGTAAAGCTAAACATCGGATGTGTTAATAATTTACAAAAAGTTGCGGGAATGGCAAATCCCTATCAAACGCACAATAATAATAACAAATTTCTGTGATCAGAAGTTTGGCAAGGCGTCCAAACTTGAGTTTTTAGAAATCCGATGTCTTAAAGACATCGGATTTCTTGCCAAGATTTTCCAAAAACGGATAATTATTCCAGAAATAGTCCTATTTTCCCAAAACGGGAATTCTCGCCCACCGGTTAAGTCAGGCTTAATTCCTGAAAATACAACGACTTATAAAATTAATTGCCATTGGCATAAAAATCGCATATAAGTCTGCACGTCAAAAAGGCGATGTCTGACATTCTCTCCGGATAATGATAGGCACAGCCGATTTGATTGTGTTTAGGACTGAGCAAGTGTCGGGTGGGAATGTTGCTTGAATCCCGCCTATTTATTTTGTAACTTATTATCTTTAACGAGGTGGGTGTCGTTCGAGGTGGGTGACGCTCGTTTACTCGTTTAATTTGGTTTTTCATTGAGGTGACAATATGAAAAAAGTGTCATGGGCTTTTACGATGGCCCTGATTGCTTTGGCGTTTGGATATAACACCGCTAATGCCAAATGGGAAAGTCTTGGTGGCGTTTTGACTTCACCGCCAGAATGTGTATCTTGGGGTGCTAATCGCATTGACTGTTTTGTGAAAGGCACTGATAATGCCCTTTGGCACCGGTGGTGGAATGGTAGCCGCTGGGGCGGCTGGGAAAGTCTTGGTGGCGTGTTGACTTCACCACCAAACTGTGTCTCTTGGGGTGCTAATCGCATTGACTGTTTTGTGAAAGGCACTGACAATGCTATGTGGCACCGGTGGTGGAATGGTAGCCGCTGGGGCGGCTGGGAAAGTCTGGGTGGCGGTTTGACTTCACCGCCAGAATGTGTTTCTTGGGGTGCTAATCGCCTCGACTGTTTTGTGAAAGGCACTGACAATGCTATGTGGCACAAGTGGTGGAACGGCCGAAGCTGGGGCGGCTGGGAAAGTCTGGGTGGAGGCTTGACTTCACCGCCAGAATGTGTCTCTTGGGGAGCCAATCGCCTCGACTGTTTTGTGAGAGGCACTGACAAGGCTATGTGGCACAAGTGGTGGAACGGTCGAAGATGGGGCGGCTGGGAAAGTCTGGGTGGCGTTTTGACTTCACCGCCAAACTGTGTTTCTTGGGGAGCCAATCGCCTCGACTGTTTTGTGAAAGGCACCGACAATGCTATGTGGCACAAGTGGTGGAACGGTCGAAGATGGGGCGGCTGGGAAAGTCTGGGTGGCGTTTTGACTTCACCGCCAGAATGTGTTTCTTGGGGAGCCAATCGCCTCGACTGTTTTGTCAGAGGCACCGACAAAGCCCTCTGGCATAAGTGGTGGGATGGTAGCCGCTGGAACAAGTGGGAAAGTCTGGGTGGCGTTTTGACTTCACTGCCAGAATGTGTCTCTTGGGGTGCTAATCGCCTTGACTGTTTTGTCAGAGGCACCGACAAAGCCCTTTGGCATAAGTGGTGGGATGGTGACAAAAAACCAGGTGCTACCTTCTCTTGTGAAGAGAAACGCTACTGTAAAGAAATGGCTTCATGTGAGGAAGCCATTTATCATCTACAAAAGTGCGGTAATAAGCACTTAGACCATGATAAAGACGGTGTGCCATGTGAATCTCTTTGCGCTAAGAAGACATGCAGCACACAACTCAAGGCCGCCCAAAAGGAACGAGACCAAGCGAAACATGCCAAAAAGGTCTTGGAGCAACAGTTAGCGCAATTACGAAAGCAAAACGCGTCGTGTCAGCGTGGTCTGAATGCCACCAAACAGCAACTTCAGGCGGTCCAAAAACAACGTGACCAGGCTAATCAAGCCAAAAAGGCCTTGGAGCAACAGTTAGCGCAATTACGAAAGCAAAACGCGTGGTGTCAGAGCGGTCTGAAGGCCACCAAGCAGCAACTGGCCTCCACCAAGCACCAACTGGCCTTGTGTCAGAATGGTATGAATGTCACCAAAAAGCAATTGGCCTCGTGTCAGCGTGGTATGAATGCCACCAAAAAGCAACTGGCCTCGTCCCAGCGCAGTCTGAATGCCACCAAAAAGCAACTGGCTTCGTGTCAGAGTGGTCTGAATGCCACCAAACAGCAACTGACCTCGTGTCAGCGTGGTATGAATGCCACCAAACAGCAACTGGCCTCGTGTCAGAACGCTCTGGCGCAGGCCACCAAAAAACCCGCTAAACTTGATTTGAGTGGCACATGGGTAGGAGAAAACTATACTTGTTATGGAAATTTTGGACAACTGGTACAAATCAGAGAAACCATACGAATCGAACAGACGGGTAACTCTATTGTCGCCACTAAAATAACGGGTGATGCTTGTGTGCCTGCCGGTAATCGTACTTTTGCAGGCACTCTGAATGCAAATGCCAAGACCGCTAATATTACTTGGACTACTGGACTTCCAAGGAGGCCGGCGTCCAGTCAAGCGAGAGGCTCATTAACCATCATAGATCACAATACAATGACTGGAAATCCAGGCGGGGTTAGATTCAAACGAATTCCTCCCAAATGATCAGCAAAGCAATGCGGCCTTATGTGGCCGTGCGCTTCATCCATCCGGTTTGTCGCGTGTTTTGGGGTCGATGAGGCTGACGCTTTAAGGCCCCCTACACATAAGGACTTAATGGCAGTGAAGCGTCGGATGGGTAGAGCGAAAGCGCAACTCAAAGCCTGATAGGTTTAACCCTTCCCAAAACCTTCCGATAACAGATGTGCCGTTATTGACGGTTAACCCAAAAAACCCCAAGGCGAAAGTCTTGGGGTTTTTTATTTGCTCAAAATCAACCGCCTAGCGAAACTCACCCTCAATGGCTCAGGTAATCGCAAAAAAGCGGCCCAGAACGGTGTCTTGAGCTAGGCCGTCTGTTCTGTTTAGCATTTTGTGGCTATTTGGGCTGGTCTATTTGAGGGCCATAAAATAGTTACGTCGGCAAAAGTTTCGCTCCGCGAAACTTTTGCCGACGTGGATGTGTTCAAATTAAAGTATGGCCCTCTATCGCGCCAACAAAACAATACTTATTGTATGTATTTTTTGGTAGCGGATTCACAGTCTGGCTAACAAGTTCCCTTCTCAATTGTTTATTTTTTAGAAATCCGATGTCTTTAAGACATCGGATTTCTTCCCAAGCGATTAAAAAAGACGTGTTCCTTGAAGCGATTGAGTAGACGGAACTTAACGAAAAATCCGTGAAAATAACATGCTGGAACGGGTAAGAAAATTCCTAGCAAAATTATCTACTTATCAGTAATTGAGTCATTTTTCATTTTTCATTTTTCATACCCTTTTCCAAAAAAGGATAATTATTCCATAAATAGTCCTATTTTCCCAAAACGGGAATTCTCGCCCACCGGTTAAGTCATGCTGAATTCCTGAAAATACAACGACTTATAAAATAAATTTCCATTGGCATAAAAATCGCATATAACCCTGCACGTCAAAAAGGCAATGTCGGTCATTCTCTCTTTTAGATGAAAGGCACAGCCGATTTGATTGTGTTTAGGACTGAGCAAGTGTCGGGTGGGAATGTTGCTTGAATCCCACCTATTTATTTTGTAACTTATTATCTTTAACGAGGTGGGTGTCGTTCTAGGTGGGTGACGCTCGTTTACTCGTTTAATTTGGTTTTTCATTGAGGTGACAATATGAAAAAAATGTCAGTGGCTCTTACGATGGCCATGATTGCTTTTGCGTTTGGATATAATACCGCGAATGCCGGATCATTGACGGTGGAAGCTGGGCCCATTTGGAACAACAATGATGCCAAAAACAAGTGCCCCAATGTATGCAAGGGGAAGAACGCCAAATGGACGGGCCATTGGTGGACCACTGTATGGGGCAAGATGTCTGTTTGTCAATGTGAAGGCATCAGCATCACTTTCAAAGCTTCAAAAGGGGATGGTAAATGCCCTTCAGGTTATGTCTTGGCGACGGCTGGCGATGCGAGAGCCAATCAACAGAAAGCCTGCAAAGCACTGGGGACATGGTATATTGCTCGTCTTGCCGGAGGTGGTTCAATGGATGGCCCTGGCTACAAGTGTAAGATACGCGATAAGGATCGCAGAGGAATGGGCCATTCCTTGTGCAAAAAGGGAAACCCACCGGTATCACCACCGGTAAAATGGGTTGGGGCAAGTGGCGGTTCTGTACCATCTAACGCCTTAAAAGGCGGTATGGAGCATCCACCGGGAAAACAAACTCTATACGTCTGCCGTGCCCAATTTAAGGGCGGGACTCACCCTGGTAAAGTCAGATCTGCCTTTCGTGGCTGCAACATCGGTTGGGGTGGTAGAGAGCATGCCGTCAGAAATTACCAAGTACTGTTAAACAACCCTTCTTTTAGATGGGTTCGTGCAAGTAATGGGGCAATTCCAAAAGGGGCTGTCAAAGGTGGTATGGAACATCCACCGGGAAAACAAACTCTATACGTCTGCCGTGCCCAATTTAAGGGCGGGACTCACCCTGGTAAAGTCAGAGCTGCCTTTCGTGGCTGCAACATTGGTTGGGGCGGTGGAGAACATGCCGTCAGAAATTACGAAGTACTCGTGAAGAAATAACCAGCAGGTGTTGGGGTGTTGGGTGGGTTTCACACTGTTCTACCCACACGCTCTTAATTACCGCTATGCAATACTGACAGGGGCACTTCGGTGTCCCTGTTTTTTTTTAGATTAATGTTTGTAACGAGTAACGTTTTACGCCTCAAACTGACAGACAGTAATAAAACGTTGCGGATTTTTTTGTAACACTGTCCGGCATCCTAGCCCTAAAAACGCCTCCACTCCCCACCTTTAGCTTCCCACCATACTAAGGCCGATTTTGGCCTTCATCTTCTTGACTTCAATCAGAACACCCTGTAGCAGGAAATCTTTTAAGCGGTTTTCATTGTTTGGCAATAGCTTTTTGTAGGAAGGAGTGAGCTACTTTGATAAAAGACTAAAAGCTTCTTTTTTAAAACAGGAGTCAGTTTGGACTCCTGCCAAACGACTCCTGCCAAACTAAAGTTTGGACGACATAACCCGAGTATTTTACCCGTCAAAACAATGTTGACAGACTACTATAGACATTCAGATAATTATTTAGTCCCCTTTAGGGGACTTGAGCTTTCAGAGGCTGCCAAAGAAATTATTTATCTGAAAAACTATAGATTCAAAAACAATTGGGCAGGGGAAGTCTATTAATATATTTTAACTTATGCTTACCGTAAAAAAAAATAATAAAAATTTCTTGCAATGGCTAAAAAAAGTCTGTATCATTATTATAATGTTTCAACTTACTTTGAAAAAAACAATTTTTGAAGAGTTTTGCAAGAGGTTCGTATGTTAATCAACAAGCAATTCTTAATTTTATTGTGCCTTATAAGTATCTTGGGCTTGATAATACCCTCATCGAAAGCCAGTGATTTGTGTGCTGATACCACGAAAGAGCAAGTCAGTCAGATTGCTTCTGCTCAGTTTGATGCTTGGGCGGGAAAAATTAGGACGTACTATCTTATGAAAGGGCAAGTAGAAGCCGTTGGAATGGAACTGACTTTAGGAACACCATTTCAGGTTTATACTATTTCGCCGTACAACATCCTAAGTGGCATAATAGCTCGATGTGATTTGAGCTTGCTGTTGGAACCGGTTGGCAGTTGGTTGGTACCGGTCTTTTCTCAAAAACAGCAAATCTCCTTATTAAAAGTTGATTGTAGAGACAATCAGTTAAGTATTGTCGGTGTAATATTTGATAGCCCCATTGCCGCAGAACTCAATACGCTCAATAACCAGTTGGTGGGAGTTGATGTTGAGCAACGTTGGTATGTTCAGATATACCAAACCAAGCATATTTTTCTAGTGGTAGAACGTCATGGAAATGATGTCATTTATCCTCTTATTTTCCCGGAACAATACTCAGAACTTGAGCCTGTAGATGAATTAGGAGGTTATAATCCCGTTGAAGTTCTCTCAACGATTCAAGCGCAATTACCAAAACCAGAAAACTGCACAGTTGTTTATCGACTCTCAGACGGTACACTACATATACCCTGCGTCACGGTAGAAGAAATCCCCGGAATTCTTTACGAAACCACGCTTAAAATGATAACTCAAGAACCATTAACCTTTGGAGTTTTTGAGTTGAAAAATAACCTTGAAAAACAAGGTGGGCCGTAAAGCAAGTGCAAGCGTCTAAGGAAAAGGCCCGTTAGGACCAAGGCGATTTTAAGCCTCACGCAAACAACTAATCGTCCGACTTACGTTTGGCAGTCCTCCAAACAAAAGTCCAGGCAGTCGTCCAAACAAAAGTCCAAACTAATGTTTGGCAGAGTAATGATACGCTGGCCCC
>NBMI01000035.1 GCA_002085445.1 Candidatus Parabeggiatoa sp. nov. 2 | reverse complement strand
GGGACTGGTAAATTCAGGATTTTTTCAGAGCGACACGTTTTTCCAAACCTAAAGGTTTGGACTCCAGTTGATGACTCAATGCCATTAAGTTAACAAATAAACGACAAAGAGCCAACGGCTATTCAGGCTAAAGTTTTTCGGAGAAAAACTTTAGCCTGATTGAGTCTTCAGTGCCCTTTAGGGCACTTCAGCTATTAGACGACGGCTTTACCAAAGGCGGGGGGATTATTTGTTTCTAATTCCGCAAACTGTGTGGCATTGCTGCTTCCGCTACCGCTACCGCTCCCGCTCCCGCTAACGCTACTGCTACCGCGGTTACCCAAATACTATGGATATCGCCATTTATTAACCAAAGCACTGTGCCCACTAATGCGCCCCATAACCCACCACCTATCAAAGCTGCAAAAAATTCAGCCCAGTCGAATTCTTCAATTCTATCAATCACCGTCAAAGGCCGCAGCCAAAATTCTATCGGCCAAAACCAAGCATGACGCAAAATGTGGGCAAAATTTTCTGTTATCTCCTGTTGTTGTGTTGTTATTTAGCAACGTGAGTTCTACTTTAAATATCAGTGACTTATAGAATTATTAATTCTATCAAATAGTTATTTAGAATGACTTTTAAATCAATCAGTTAAAAAAAAACAAACAAGCAAAACTTGCTCATTTCACTCTATGGCCCACAATTTTCAGGTTATTAACCTATTAATGTTAAGGGTTTAATAGTCAAAAAAAATATTTTGTTATCATGTCAATAAAAACCAAGTTAAACAACATGTTAGTTTCTGGAATTCCTTATGTCATTCCCGAAACAACAGTTGGGTGGGATTGTTGTTGTTATTTTACGTTATGGCTCTCGTCTAGTACCTTATCAACTTTGTTTTGACGGGTAAAATGAGGAAGTTTGGGCCGTTCCAAGATAAATCTGGCCGACTCATTGGACACTTTAGCGATTGACATTATTAATCACTTGCTCAAAAAAACGCGCAAACAATTGATTTCGAACATCGACTAAACCCCGTTGACGGAGATTCATTAAGGTTGAACTGTCTTCGGGTGTCTGATGCTTGGCAATTTGTAACAATAACTGGCGTTCGGCATCAGTTCGATGTTGCCATAAATCTTGATAATGCTCACGGAGCGATTGTTCAATCGCATCGGTATTAACTGTAAAATTATAATAACGGGCATCCCAATACTCCGCCGCAACCAGTTGAATAAAAGCGGGATGACTGACTCCTGCCTTGATGATTTAACGGCCTTTATGCTCTAATAACTATTAAAATTTCTAAATTTAACAACAAGTTGTGTTATCTAAATAAACAACATTTCAAAAATATAACCCCCGTAAATTTTCTAATAAATCGAAATTTAAGTGAGTTAAATGAGCGCTTATTGTTAATAATTAATAAATAGCGTTATTTTTAATAAAATTAGCTCTTTTTACTCAAAAAAGCTACCCTCAGAGAGCCGCGTATTTTGGTAATAGTCTTACTAAAAATAGGGATTAATATTATAAGAGGTAATACCATTAAATCGTCATAAGTGCCGTCATTTTTAATAAAACTCAAAAATTGTCTTTTAAAAGAATAAGTTAGATAATAGTGATTAACAATTAAAGTTTTTGAAAAGGGGTATCCCTTCTAGACGAGACAGGCCAAAAAGTTATCTATACATTGTCGGCCAATAGGCCTCTATTTTTAAATCGTCTATTATAATCAAGAGTTAATCATAATAATCAACGGAAAAGCTTGGTATCATGCCATTTATTTTTTTAGCTTTACCTCAAAAAAAACCCAAAAAATTGCCCGTCATCCTATTATGGAAATCGGCTAGGACAAGAAATTTAATTTTTACTGTCATTCTATGCTTGGCGAAAAAATAATAGACTCCTCTCTCCATAGCCACTAGTGCAGGAACATACCACCCCAACGCCAACGGCTAAAGCCGTTGTCTAAAAGCGAAAGTAGGCTAAAGCCTACTGAGCCTCTTGCAGTGCCCTTTAGGGTACTTTAGCTTTCAGACATGTTGGCTGAGATGGTATGGAAACTTCCGCTCTCCTGCACTAGCTTCAGCCTCGTTCAAGGCAGTGGTATTGTTGGGAAGGTTTTCGGTTTCAAACGGCAAACCTTGGCGTAATTGTACTTGCCGATAAAATAGACTGATCGCTTGGCTTGCCGATAAACCAAGCAAGTTTGGACTCCTGTCGTCTCATTCTTGGATTTGTGCTAAGCGATCCTCTTTGGACAACAAGCGTGTCCACAATCGTTTGTCTATTAGCCTTGCATTAGGTGTGGTTATTTGGGAGATTTGAGGGCCATAAAAGACTTCTTCAGTTTTCAAATTAGACTATGGCCCTCTTCGCGCCTTTATTAGCCTTGCATTATGTGTGGTTATTTGGCGAGATTTGAGGGCCATAAAAGACTTCTTCAGTTTTCAAATTAGACTATGGCCCTCTTCGCGCCTCCATTTGATTGGTAGAGCCAAGATGGTGGTGGTGCTAAGCAGAAAGATGGTGGTCTTTTTTGAGTTCCGAGTGCCCGCTTGCCCACCCTATAAATCAATTAAAAAACAATAACTTATAGATTAGCTTTTCATTAAAAATTAGCTCCGCTGACCTTCGGTTCACAATTCACCATTCACAATTCACCATTCACCATTCACCATTCACCATTCACAATTCACAATTAGCAGCCTGTTCATGCTCATTGAGATCAATCAATTCGCCTTTAGGCATAGATTGGATAATAAAAGGAGAGTGCGTCGTGGTGATAAACTGGATTTTTGGAAAAGTTTCCCGTAAATTGTTCACCACTCGCCGTTGCCAGTTAGGGTGCAGATATAGGTCAAGTTCATCAATTAGCACAACACCGGGGGTTTCCAATACCGCTCTCTTTCCCAAGTGTGAATTAAGTTCACCCGCCCGATAAGCTATATCGGCTATCATAAGCAACATGTTACGTAGCCCATCGCTCAAGAAGTGATAGGGCAGGATTTTTCCATTGGTGAAAGTGACTAGGAGTCCATCAGTTTCTACATCAAAGTAGACGTCTTCACATCTTTCTTCTTTTAAGCCGTTTTTGACGGCCTCTTTTAATCCTTCTAGTAAATCGACCGGGGTTTTTCGCTGTCTTTCGGCAATCGTCATGGTTTTTATCCAAGCCATCAAGACTTTTTCAGCATTGGCGGTTTCCAGACAATCTATATATCCGATTGTAGAGGATGCACGTTTAACCGTTTTTACTTTTTCTTTCTTTTGAAGCCACAGCCTAGCAGTGCTATAGTAGCTCAGTAAAGGTAACACAACCGGTTCACCCTTTCTCGCTTGTTCCTGTAACTGCCCCGCATATTGAGCTATCTCGTTAGCATTTTGGCGTGTTGTTCTTCCAGTGGTCGTGTTTATGCGACGCTTCCAGCTGATTGTTTCTGAATCACGTATCGTTCCGAGGCAATGCACTTCAACCGGGTACTGTTTATGATGTTTGGTACGCTGACTTTTGGTATCGGATACCTGACGTACTTCATGATCGCGGATGGGGCGAGTATTAATGCCATCAAAACCTAATAGTAATGCACCTATTCCGACAGCCAAAGCATCTAAAACGGCCGTCTTACCGCTGCCATTGTCACCAGTTAGCACATTAAATTGTGGTGAAAAGTCAATGATTTTGTGTTCAAACCCTTTGAAATTTTTGACTTCAAGTCGGTCAATTCTCATCTCATTATCTCCAGCCGAATTTATCAGCCTTGCTAGTGCAGGAGAGCGGAAGTTTCCATACCATCTACAGCCACTAAAAGCTTAAGTACGTATCAGGGCACTGAGTTAGTAGGTTTTAACCTACCCCCGCTTTTAGCCATGAGCGGTTCCTCTGCGCATCGATCCACTGTCCCCTAAAGGGGACTACCCAATAGTAGGATTTTTATTGCCCTTTAGGGTACAGTAGCTCTTCAGACAACGGTTTAGGCTAAAGTTTCGCGGAGCGAAACTTTAGCCTAAAATGCTGTTGGCTGAGGTGGTCTGGATATTTCCGCTTTCTTGCACTAGTACAGTAAGGCGGAAGTTTCCATACCACCCCAACGCCAACGGCTGAAGCCGTTATCTGCGGAAGCGGAAGTTACTGCGTTTGGCTAAAAGCATCGTTAAGCTAAAGCCTACTGAGCCTCTTGCAGTGCCCTTTAGGGTACTTTAGCTTTCAGACAACTGGTGAAAGCTGTTGGCTGAGGTGGTCTGGATATTTCCGCTTTCTTGCACTAGTAGGTTATACTTTGCACTGCTAAAAACAGAAGACGTTTTGCAGTATAAACCGCGACTTTCAAAAAATCCAACACCTTTTCTGAAAAATCCGTTTATTCCAAAAATCCGTTGTACTCTCACTATAACTACAAGGATTGAATATAAACAAGGATGACAAACTCTTTAAAAAAAAATATTGTCGTACAAAAATACTTGTCGTACAAAAAATACAATTAGTCTTTGTGAACAACACGATTTAGTTCTTCCAACGAGGTGATTCCATCGGTCACTTTTTTTTGCCCCGATTCGCGTAAGTTTGGTATGCCTTCACTATGGGCCTGTTCAACTAATTCATCGGCATATTTTCGTTCCATCATTAATCGTTTCATCTGTTCGGAGATGGGCATGACTTGATAGAGGCCAATACGCCCTCTGTATCCAGAATAAGCGCATTCTTCACAGCCACCTCTCGATGGCCCATAAAGCTTAAGTTCAGGTATCTGTTCTTTTTTAAATCCTTCGGCCAGTAAAACTGCCTCTGGAATTTCTTGCTCAACTTTGCAACGATAACATAAACGGCGACAAAGTTGTTGTGTAATGATCAGTTTAACAGAATTAGCAATTTCAAAGGGTGGAAGGCCCATACCAAGCAAAAAAGCCAATGCTGGCCGTGCCGCGTGTGCCTCGTAACCCATATCCCAATGTAAAGTGGATATGACTAAGCGCCCTTCGTTAGCGGCCCTTATTGCGAGACGGGTAATTTTCGGATCGAAGTAGATTTCGTCCACCAAGATAATATCAGTATCTTGCCGTAAAAAAGCCCTCAGTGGGACAGCAGAAGATAGGCCTGTTTTCCAGTGATTCACTTCGAATTGATACCTGGCAGCTTAATCTCAACGAGATCACTGACACTGGAAATGTTGACACCTTCCTTGTTGAATCTGCTAATACCTGTATAGAGTGTGGTGGTTCTGCCACTGCCATGTTGCCCGGCGATTAAAATCAGGCCCTCAGAATTGGCGAGTGCCTCAAGGTAGAGACGCTTTTGTTCTTCTTCAAAACCCAGCTTGTCAATATTGAGCGGAACAGCTAAACGGTCAAAACAGAATGACTTTATAACCACTTTTTCACCCGATAAGGTAGGACATGTGCTAACCAGAAAGTCAATTGCCTTGTTATCTGGGAGTTTGAGTTTAATATAACCATCTTGAGGCACACGCTTCTCTGCAACATCAAGGCGTGCCATGACTTTTATACGTGCGGCGAGTTTGCGTGAAATAGAAATGGGTGGGTTGGCAACCACTCTTAATACGCCATGAATACGAAAACGTACCCGATAGAATTCCTCGTAGGGTTCAAAATGTAAATCGGATGCGCCCATTTTGATCGCGTCGTGGAGCATTTTATTGACGAATTTGACAATAGGAGCCTCATCTTCGTTTTTATCATGTTTCTCTTCGCTAGGTTTTTCTTTATATTCAACCAAGTCAAGAACATCTTGGGCCTCTTTTTTATTGTGAGTACTCCATAAAATGACACTGATACCAACTAATGCGCCAATGAAGGAAGACACAAAAACAATCAATAATAGAAGCAGCCAATCAGTTGAAGTTATCATAATAAGTAGGTAAAAAAACGTTTTTTAACATAACGGCGTTTGTAGTAGTCGCTTTAGCGACTATGACAACGTCACTAAGGGTGCATTTCTATTTTATCGTTCACTTTACCCCTCGGTGTGTAAAATGTGAATAGCCTTAAGAAAAACCTGTGGAAAAGGTAAAGGGCACACGCCACGTTGTTTGAATGTGAATAGCCTTAAGGAAAACCTGTGGAAAAGGTAAAGGGCACACGCCACGTTGTTTGAATGTGAATAGCCTTAAGGAAAACCTGTGGAAAAGGTAAAGGGCACACACCACGTTGTTTGAATGTGAATAGCCTTAAGGAAAACCTGGGGTAAAGGTAAAGGGCACACGCCAACCCCGAAGGGGTTGAATGTGCATAAGTGGGTAAACAAAAGTCTTTTAACATAACGAGCGGTAATAGTCGCTAAAGCGACTACTACAAACCGTCACCAAAAATGTTAAAGGATTTATGCGTACCTACTTATATGCATTGTTTTTATAAAAAGAGTACAAAGAATTAGGAAATAAACGAATTTTGGCGGGTGGTTTTCGGCCCTTGGTAAATGTTTGATGAACGATAAATCTTTTTCCCCAAGTTTCACCAGTAGCTCTTCACATTCATTCAACCCCTTAGGGGTTGTGGCGGTTGGTTGTTCCCCAGGTTTTACCAGTTGCTCTTCACATTCAACCCCTTCGGGGTTGTGGCGGTTGGTTTTTACCTTTCCCCAGGTTTCACCTGGGGCTATTCACATTCAACCCCTTCGGGGTTGTGGCGGTTGGTTCGTTTTTTCCCTTTCCCCAAGTTTCACCAGTAGCTCTTCACATTCAACCCCTTCGGGGTTGTGGTGGTTGGTTTTTCCCTTTCCCCAGGTTTCACCAGTAGCTCTTTCACATTCAACCCCTTCGGGGTTGGCACGTTTTTAATTTTTGCTAATTCCAGAAACCTTGCGGCTTTTCTAGGGAATTCCGCCTCGAAGTCCGAAACAACAAAGTTCGGAGGTTGTTATGGCAAAATGGCAAACACGCGCGCTGGAAATCCTGAGCCGCCCTTGGGTTTCGGGAAAGAAACAATGATTAAGGCCTCCGCCTCTGGTACTTTGTCGAGGTTGGTGAGCTGTTCAATTTGGTAGTGATTCTGGTTCAGGATGTAGGTTTCTAGGGAGTAGTCGCCTTTGCTGGTGGCAAGGCCAGGATCAGTGTCGGTGGGTTCGTGGCCGGAGGCGGTAATCTTTCTCTCTTCATAGAGATATTTCAGCACTTCCAGACTCCAGCCGGGGTAGTGGGCGATGCCTTGGGCATCTTTGTTTGCCATCGCGGCCGGATCAGGCCAACGTTTGGACCAGTCGGTTCGCATGGCTACAAAGGCCTTTTCTGGAATTTTGCCATGTTTGCTTTCCCAGGCGCGGATGTCTGCCATTGAAATGGTATAGTCGGGGTTGTTGGCGACTTTTTCGTGGACATCAATCACTACCAGTGGCATGATCATTTCTTTGAGGTTGATCTGATCGACGGTACGCAAGCCTTTGATGAAGTGCGCGGGTGGATCGATATGGGTTCCCCATTGTCCAACGATGGTGTAGCGTTGGGCAAAAAAGCCAGAGCCGAGTGTGCCAACGCCTTTTTCATACCAGAACAGGGTTTCGCGCTTTTCGTCGGGAAAACCGCCCCAATGCGGAATGCCCGGTTCAAAGGCATGTGTCAAGTCAACGAAGGTTTTGCTTTGCAGCGTTTGGTAAATTTCTGTCAGGCTAGGCGGCTCGGTTGCTGAGGTGCCGGTAGCGATGAACAGCGTTGTTGCTGCATTGATCCCAAAAAGGCGATAAATCGCCTACTACAAACGGAATTATTCTTAACTTAATGGCATTGATCCCAAAAAGGCGATAAATCGCCTACTACAAACGGAATGAGTCTTTGATCCCAAAAAGGCGATAAATCGCCTACTACAAACGGAATGAGGATTAGTAGGGTTTTTGACCGATATAATTGCCCGGTGGGCTATAATTACAAACCCAGACTTGTTCGCTATCGCAGGAGGCCTTGCCACAACCGACTTCTGTGGTGTCACGCCAGACGATTTGGGTGTAATGACCACATATTTTACCAGAATTACAACTGTTGGTGGCATAATCATAGTCGTTGATTTCGTTTCCCCAAGCGTCAACCACGTCTTTTGGCGTGGGTTCAGTGCCGAATGCCCAGTAAACATTTTCGCCGTAGTTGCCACGATTGGGGTTGTGTTCTATGGCACACCCTCGATTTTTCAGATCGTCGGCCCAGGCTTGTGCAACGGCGGCCGCGTCACTAGACCATGTTAAGTCTGGCACACCGACTTGTCGCCGCCAAACATTGTGTGCTTCAACTGTGCCGGCAAATTCTGCCGGTTCGTCTTCGTCGCCCGTTGGGGTGTCAGTCGGTGTGGTGGTGTCAGTCGGTGTTTCGGTCTTGTTTGGATCGGAGTCAAGAAAACCATAGTCGGTGGCTTTAAACAGAAAACCGTCGTCACTGGGGACCAGTTCTAAATCGGCCCACACCCATAAGGGTTCACTGCTTGTGGGCGCGTTGTAGTAGAGAATTGGGATATGCAGCTTAAACTCTGGAGATAGAGTCGGGGTGGTTGATTCATGGGCGATGGCATGATTAATGTGACAGAGTAAAACAATTGCCAAGTATAACGGTATAGTTTTCTTCATAATGTTCTCCTTAAGGAACGGTGGAAAAATAACACACCCCTTGCATTCCCTCTATCGGTGTGAGTCAAACCGAGTAAGTCTATAAGCGCCCTACCTTCTCAATAAGGAAAAGGCGTGTTCCCTCTCCCCAATCAATGCTAAGCTTATGGCTAAAGCCATAAGCATCGATATCGAAACTTATCTCGCGTAGCGAAGAACGAAAGTTTATCTCGCTTCGCTCTCAACGATGTTTCGTTATACTGAGCACCGATCGAGGCAAAAGTTTTTCATGAAAAACTTTTGCCTCGATCATAAATTGAGCTTTTCTGTCATTTCGCGGCTCTGAGAGATTTTCAGATAATTATTTAGTCCCCTTTAGGGGACTTGAGCTTTCAGACAACTGGTGAAAGCGGTTGGCAGCCAAAGAAATTATTTTTATGAAAATCTATGAGAAATCTTATTGGACGGGCTATAGATTCCTCAAGTTCAAGTTCAAGTTCCCTCATCTCGTCTGGATCGTCGGGACTCGGAATGACAAAAGCGCAAATTGTGGTGTAAAGTATATCTCGCGTAGCGAAGAACGAAAGGTTCTAAGCTTAAGCGAGATAAACAATAACTGCTTGTAACTATTCGAGTTTTGATATCGAAGCCTTGGGCAGTAGCCCTTGGCTTTTGCTTAATATACTAGACACTCCTTAAGTTTTTGTCATGTCTCACGCAGCTAGTACAATTGAGCCATGAAAACCAGATTTCGTATCTGTCTTCATTCCAAAAGCGCAATTTGTGCTAAGTATAGCAGTGTCTCCCCAATGGGGTGAGGGTAAGGGGATAATTTCCTAAGAAGCAGTGGATGTTTGTAAAGTTGTGGGTTTGACGACACCAATTTTGGCTTCGGGATGAGTGGTTCTAATTAATTGCGTCATCTCATCAACTAAATCGGTGGGGATGTCGAGTATTAGTAAAACATGGCCTCGTGCAATGCAGGTTTGAAAATTTTCCAGCTCATGGTTAGGAATATCACGGGCAATTAAGGCCGAAACAATCGTGCCGAAACTGGCACCGGCGAGTGTGGATGCAAGAATCGCGCCGCCTCCCAAGATGATACCGGCGGGCGGAAAGACCACCGGCAATACACCTCCCAGCATCCCGGCGACGCCGCCTATGCCGGCCCCTAATTCTAAACCGTGAGCCAATTCGGTTTTTTGCAATGCCGAGGCTTGGTGCAAACCTTCTAATGGGATGTCGTTGCGTGCGACAACATGGATATCGCGTTGGGCTACATTGGCCTTTTGTAGTTCAGTGACCAGTTGTTTACAATGCACCACATCAGGCAACATAAAATAAAGCCTTCTACGCATGGTAGGTTCCTCTATGTCGAAAAAGGATATCACATAAATTTTTATGATATCAGAAAAATTATTTACAGTTCGTATATAACAATTTGTCTGATGTTTTTCCGTCCAAAGCTGAAACTTTGGACTCCATGAAATGATAACAAAAGGATGGCATTATGTCTGATGATTTAAGTGAAAGTGCGTTGTATTATCATCGTTTTCCTCATCCTGGTAAGTTGGCGATTCAGGCGACTAAGCCGTTGGCTAATCAACGTGATTTGGCGTTGGCTTATTCGCCGGGCGTGGCGGCCGCTTGTCGGGAAATTGTCCGTGATCCAAGGGAAGTCGCGACGCTCACTTCTCGCGCTAATTTGGTGGCCGTGATTAGTAATGGCACGGCCGTGCTTGGGTTGGGTTCTATCGGTGCCTTGGCTTCTAAGCCGGTGATGGAAGGTAAGGCGGTGTTGTTTAAGAAGTTTGCCGGTATTGATGTGTTTGATATTGAAGTTAATGAAAAAGACCCTGAAAAATTAGTTGAGATTATCGCAGCCTTGGAGCCGACTTTTGGGGCCATTAATCTTGAGGATATTAAGGCGCCGGAGTGTTTTTTCGTTGAGCAAAAGCTCAAGGAGCGCATGAATATTCCGGTGTTTCATGACGATCAGCATGGCACGGCCATTTGTGTGGGGGCGGCCGTCATTAATGGTTTGCGCTTGATTGGCAAGGAGTTGTCTGAGGTGAAATTGGTGACTTCGGGCGCTGGGGCTTCTGCTATTGCTTGTTTAAATTTGCTCGTTAATTTGGGCTTTCCTAAAGAAAACATTGTTGTTACGGATTCGGCCGGGGTAGTGTATAAGGGCCGCCCTAAAGGAATGGCTCCTTCTAAAGAAGTTTATGCGATTGAGACGAATATGCGTACGTTGGGCGATGCCATTGAAGGGGCCGATATTTTTCTGGGGTTGTCCGTTGGAGGGCAGCTCAAGCCAGACATGGTCGATAAAATGGTTGAGCAGCCTTTAATTTTTGCTTTAGCAAATCCTACTCCAGAAATCATGCCAGAACAAGCCCGCGCCGTGCGCCCAAAAGCAATTATTGCCACGGGCCGTTCTGATTATCCTAATCAAGTCAATAACGTGCTGTGTTTTCCGTTTATCTTTCGCGGGGCGTTGGATGTGGGCGCGACGCAAATTAATAAGGACATGCACTTAGCCTGTGTGCGGGCCATTGCGGATTTGGTGACGACGACGGAATCCAATCTGGCGACGGCCGGCGCTTCGGAGGTGTTGGATAGGGCTTATGGTGGTGAAGAGTTAAACTTTGGCCCTGAATATATTATTCCTAAGCCATTTGATCCGCGCTTGATTACGGCTATTCCGCCGGCGGTGGCTAAGGCGGCGATGGAGAGTGGCGTTGCGACGCGCCCCCTTAAGGATTTTGAGGCTTATCATCAATGGTTGTCGCAGTATATGTTCCGTTCGGCTCATGTGATGAAAAACGTGTTTAGCCGTGCCAAGGAAAATCCGCAGCGGATTATTTTTTCTGAGGGCGAGGATCGGCGCGTGTTGCGAGCGGTGCAGGTGTTGATAGATGAGGGGTGTGCCCATCCTATTGTGGTGGGCCGACATAAAGTGATTAGTCAGCGCCTTAAGCAATTACGCTTGCATATTCGCCCTGATGTTGATTTTAAGCTGATCGATCCGCAAAGTTCCGCCCAAGAGACTGATTTAGCAGAAGAATATCATAATCTGATGGGCCGACGCGGGGTTTGGCCGGCTCAAGCGGAGGTGGTGGTGCGTAGCAATACGACGGTTTTAGCGTCGCTCTTGCTACGGCGCGGAGAGGCGGATGCTTTGATAGCGGGGCCGGTGGGGACTTTTCAAGAGCATTTGCATCCTTTAATGGATATTATTGGTTTGCGAGAAGGGGTGTCGTGTGCGGCGGCGATGCAGTTGTTGATTTTGGATAAAGGGACTTATTTTATTGCGGATGCTTACGCGAATTATGATCCTGATGCCAAACAAATTGCTGAAATCACGCAATTGGCGGCCAATGAGGTGAAGCGTTTTGGTGTGACGCCTAAGGTGGCCTTAGTTTCTCATTCTAATTTTGGCAGTGCTGATAATCCTTCGGCGACTAAGTTGCGTGAGGCCTTAAGTTTGATTCATGCCAATATGCCAGAGTTGGAATGTGATGGCGAGATGCGAACCGATGCGGCGTTGAGTGAGGAAATCCGTAATCGTCTTTATCCTAAATCTCATTTGAAAGGGGAAGCGAATTTGCTGATTATGCCTAATTTGGATGCGGCGAATATTACTTTTAATGCCCTGAAAGCCTTGGGTGGGGGTGTTTCGGTGGGCCCGATTTTGTTGGGTATGCGTAAGTCGATTCATATTTTAAGCCGGGTGGTGACGACTCGTGGGGTGGTGAATTTAAGTACACTGGCGGCGGTAGACGCGCAAGCCTTGGCGGCGATGGAAAAGGAATAATTTGTGAATTGTGAATTGTGTGAACCGAAGGTCAGCGGAGCTAATTGTGACGTAAACGAACCGTAGGGAAGCCTTGCTAATTGTCACGTAAACGACGTAAACGAAACGAAGTAACTTAGCTTTGCGTCGTTTATTTTTACTGAATATAACGGATGAAAGTTGATAGCTTATCAACACGCCACGTTGTTTGAATGTGAATAGCAAAACCTGGGGAAAGCAATCTCAAAAAGGCCTCAACCCCGAAGGGGTTGAATGTGAATAGCTTAAGGAAAACCTGGGGAGGGGGCCGGGAGGGGCCCCAACCCCGTAGGGGTTGAATGTGAAACGCAGTAACTCGCTACGCGAGATAATAGCTCAAGGAAAACCTAAAAAATCCGTTTATTCCTAAAAGAAGCATTTTAATTAACAATTGTTAACAATCGCTAACTAATGCACACAAAACCGAAGTCTTGTGAGGGGGTATCTCCCAAGGCCCCTAATTCACAAGGGGCGCATAAATAATGTTATTTTACCGTAGGTTTAAGGTATTTTGAACCTCATTTGGATTGCCAAACCGGAAAGCAACTCACCTACGCTCGCCATTTGACCTAACCAACGATTCTAGGTTAGAACCACACCCAAAAGAAGCTCTGCACTTACGAAATTATAGATTAGTAGGCTCACTCTCAATGCCATATCGTACGGAAAAGGCCCGTTTGTAGTAGGCGATTTATCGCCTCACGCGCAGTGCCGGAAAGCGGAAGTCCCCGTACCACTCAGCCAAAAGTTTCCGCAACGGAAACTTTAGCCTGAACAATTGTCTGAAAGCTCAAGTACCCTAAAGGGTACTACAAGAGATTAGTAGGCTCACTCTCAATGCCATATCGTACGGAAAAGGCCCGTTTGTAGTAGGCGATTTATCGCCTCACGCGCAGTGCCGGATCGCGGAAGTCCCCGTACTACTCAGCCAACAGCTAAAGTTTTTCGCGAAAAACTTTAGCTGTCTGAAAGCTCAAGTACCCTAAAGGGTACTACAAGAGATTAGTAGGCTTTAGCTTAACGATGCTTTTAGCCAACGGCTTTAGCCGTTGGCGGTGGGGTGGTATGGAAATTTCCGCTTTACTGCACTAGAGGCTGCCAAACTAAAGTTGGCCGACTCCTGATTTTCTGTTCTTATTCATACGATTTCAGCATGTCAAGCACTTGCTCTGGTTTTATATCACGTAAACATTTGAGGTGTTTTTTGGGACAAGTGCGTTGATAGCAGGGACTACATTTGAGCCCTAAATATAATATATGGGCATTATTGCTTAGCGGTGGTGTCATGCCCGGATTGGAGGAACCATAGATGGCAATCATGGGCTTATCTAAGGCCGCTGCAACGTGCATCAGTCCTGAATCATTGGTGATGACGAATTGCATGAGGGACAATAAATCCACCGCTTCTGGTAAAGTGGTTTGCCCACATAAGTTGATACAGCCTTCTCCCGCCAAGGCCTGAATTCTTGCTCCTAGCGAGGCATCTTTGGGAGAACCAAATATCCAAACTTTCCAGCCTTCAGAGAGTTTGCGTTTGGCACAAGTGACATAATCGGCCGGCTGCCACTGTTTCGCGGGGCCATATTCGGCCCCCGGGCAGATGGCTAAAGTCGGCTGGCGAGGATATTCTAAGCCTAAACGCTGCAAAACTTTTTCAACCTGCCCAGGAGAGAGACGAGGGTTAGGCACTTGTTGGCCTAAATTCCCCCCTGGCCCCGAAAAAGGGGAGTTAGGGGGGATTCCGAGGGCGACAAATTGTTCGACTGTTTTCCGCAGTATCAATTTATTCAGTTTGCGAATGTCGTTGAGCAAGCCATAACGCATTTCGCCTCTATAGCCGGTGCGGCGAGGAATTTTGGCCCAAAAGGGAATCAGGGCCGATTTCCAAGAATTGGGCAGTATAATGGCTTGTTGATAGCCTTGAGAACGCAATTCTTGGCTGATGCGCCGACGCTCTTGCCATGCCAATTGACCATGTTCAATGGTGTGAGGAAAGATATAGCGCACTTCCGGCATCCGTTGGAGCAAGCCTTCGCTCCAAGTGGGTGCCAAGACATCAATAGTCACTTTGGGCTGTTCACGTTTAAGGACTTTGAACAGACTTTGCGCCATTACCATATCTCCCACCCATGAAGGGCCGACAATTAGAATGCTTGATGGTTTTAATGGCGAGTACACGGTAGGGTGTTGACTTTGAGTTGCAATAGACATGATTACATAGCGGATATGCCCGAAAGAAAGCCTATCGCTAAAGCGATAGGCTAAAAGCTTAAGTCTCCTAAAGGAGACTGTACTTTCAACGAATTTAACCTGATTTGAACTAGACAACCGCCGCTTATTGACGCTTCAATACATAGTCTGCTCCACAATACGGGCACTTAATTTTGCCATCGGCAGCTTCTTCGAAGGACAAAAAGACGCGAGGATGTGAATTCCACAAACTCATGTTTGGCATTGGGCAATGCAATGGTAAGTCTTTTCTAGTGACATCGTATTGTTTTTGGTCGTTTGGGGTTGCTGTACCGGTATGAATCATATTGATATCCTCACTCTGATGGAGTCCAAAGCTTTAGCTTTGGACAATCTAGCGAACACTGAATAGCAACTGGTAACAAGATATACTTAGCACCGTTACAAAGACACCCCCCCAGCCCCTCTCAAGAGGGGAGTTAGTTATACTAGGCATCGTTATAAACTGAGTTTTTTTGTCATGTCTCATCCCGACGATCCCGATATTCGGAATGACAAAAGCACAATTTGTGCCGGTGCGAAGTATAAGTCTTGTGCGTGCTAAGTAGACACATAAATCTTTTAACCTTTTTGGCTGCGTTGGAGTCGCTAAAGCGACTACTACAAACGCGACCAATTAAACAAATGTTAACCAATCTTGATGTTTCGCATGACGACCATGCGCCACATCAAAAAATAAGCTTTGTAAACGCTCCGTAAGAGGGCCACGTTTTCCGGCACCAATAGTGCGCCCATCCAATTCACGAATCGGTGTCACTTCCGCTGCCGTGCCGGTAAAAAAGGCTTCGTCAGCAATATACACTTCATCGCGGGTGAGGCGTTTTTCGCGTATCGTCAGCCCGACTTCTCCGGCAAGGGTGAAAATAGTGGCGCGTGTAATACCGGCTAAGGCCGAAGTCAAGTCTGGCGTATAAATAACGCCGTCGCGCACAATAAAAATATTTTCACCACTGCCTTCGGCAACATAACCTTCGGTATCCAATAACAAAGCCTCATCATAACCATTCGCCAACGCTTCTTGTAAAGCGAGCATCGAATTCATATAGTTACCATTAGCCTTGGCTTTGCACATGGTTATGTTGACATGGTGACGAGTATAAGAGGACGTGTGTATGCGAATGCCTTTTTCCATGCCCTCGGCCCCCAAATAGGCCCCCCAATCCCAAGCGGCAATGATGGCATGGACACGCAAATTGTCTGCGCGTAATCCCATGCCCTCGGCACCGTAAAAACACATCGGCCGAATATAGGCACTATCCAAACCATTTTCACGTACCGCGGCACGGCAAGCCTCATTAATGGTTTGCTTATCATAAGGCATGGGTAGGCCCAAAATATGCGCCGAATCAAACAAACGTCGCGTATGATCTTGTAAACGAAAAATCGCCGTGCCTTGCTCGGTTTTATAAGCGCGTATGCCTTCAAACACGCCCATGCCATAGTGCAAAGTATGCGTCAACACATGCACTTTAGCCTCGCGCCAAGGCACCATTTCGCCATCAAACCAAATGACACCGTCACGGTCTTCCATCCCCATTATTATTTCTCCTCTATTAATGCTCACGTCAATGAGACGTTACTAATCCGATAAGTTGCGTCATTTTACACTATTTATTTTGGGTAATGGATAATTGGTAATCGGTTATTGGCGAATTTATTTGGGTAATTGGTAATCGGTCATTGGTTATTGGTGAATTTTTGGTTTGGTTGAAATCCAAATCAACAGAATTTTTATAACTCATTGAAAATTATAAATTGATACTCAATGACCGTGGCGACAGGGGCGCAGTTACCGCTTTTCAATCAGCGCCAGTTAGAGTCATTGAGTCATTGTCGTCGGTAGCATACCGTTTGGTATTTGGTATAGTCCTTTAAAATCGACTGAAAGTACAAAGGATTTGGGGAATAAACAGATTTTTTAAGTTTAATATTTGAGTTCTAAGTACAGGACAAAAATTTTAAGCGGCACTGTAACTCATTGTTTTTATTTAATGTCTCAGTAAGATACCTTAGATAAAACGTAATCTTTACGGACTTTTGTCCTGTGCAGAGATAACCAAGGAGAAATCCCCGGCATGTAAGAAATCTATTTGGACTCATTTTTACCATTATTTTTGTATGGTTATTGGCACTGGTTTGTGGGCCATAAAACCATTTTTAATATTCAAACTTTGCCGCGGACAATTTATTTAATTCATTGATTGTGGAAAATTTATTGAATTCATTGAGGCTCAGATTTATTACAAAAAAAAAATGACAGTAGAAAAAATGTCCGGTACTCAGATTTGAGTTTTAAATCATAAGGCAGGCTAATTCAATCCCTTATTTCCGGAACACCTTTTTCAAGTACGTTCCGTATATAGTAACGTGAGTTCAACTTTAAATATCAGTGAGTGATCTAATTATTAATTATATCAACTATTTATGTATAATAACTGTTAAATCGATCAGTTAAAAACAAAACTAACAAACTTTACTGGCTCATTTCACTCTATGGCCCACAATTTGTAGGTTTAACGTATTAATGTTAAGGGTTTAATAGTCAAAAAATATTTGTTAATCAATTAATTCTTTTAAAATAATTGATTAAGAACTATTTTATATAACTTATTGAAAAGTCGAACTCACGTTAGTACAACGAAACTTCGTATTGCCCCGCCCATGACGGGGATAAATGAATTAATCCCATCGCGAATATTCGTTTATCCGCAGTGTCGTTGTACTCAATTGAGTCATTGTCGTCGATGGCATACCATTTGGTATTTGGTATCCGCCCTTTAAATAGTCAATTGTTTTGGCTGGAGTCCAAGATTTATCTTGGACGTCCAAGATAAATATGGCCGACTCCTATTTTCTGAAATAACGATAGAAAATAAATTGAGTGACTTCTGTTGAAGGTAAAATTTTGTTTAAAGAATGGTTGGCTAAGTTTATACTTAGCATCTGCACAAATTGCGCTTTTGTCATTCCGAGTCCCGACGATCCAGACTCAGTGAGGAAACTTGAACTTGAGGAATCTTTCGCCCGTCCAATCTCGATTTCTCAGATTTATCCTTTAGTCGAAATGACAAAAAAGCGAAAGAATGGCTGGCAAAGTTTAAATCTGAAAAGGAGATATCCATGAAAAACAAAGGCCCGTTACCTCCCGTTTACTTCCTTGCATTCATTGTTGCTATGATGGCACTCCACTTTTTATGGCCCATCATAAAGCTACTGCTATTTCCGTGGAATATTCTAGGCCTTATTCCCTTTGTTATTGGTGCTGTCATCATCCTCAAAGCAAACAGTGCTTTCAAGAAACACCAGACGACTACCAAGCCGTTTGAAGAATCGTCCACATTAGTCACGGACGGCGTCTTCCGGATAACGAGGAACCCGATGTACCTTGGTTTAGTGTTGATTTTGTTTGGGATTGCGTTATTCATGGGTTCACTCATTCCATTCGTTATCATTCCTCTCTTTATAGTGTTGATGTATCGAATGTTCATCAAAGTGGAAGAAAAAATGCTCAAAGAGAAATTCGGCGAGTTATATTTGAAGTACAAGAATGAAGTAAGAAGATGGATATAAACAGTAATGCTGGCTGGAGTCCAAACTTTAGTTTGGGCCATCTGGAGTCCAAAGCTTTAGCTTTGGACAGTTTCCAAAACATATGGACGGACTCTTTGAATTGATAACTAATAACGTTAGTTCGACTTTAAATATCAATAGCTTATAAAATGATTAGTTATATCAATTAGTTAGTTATAATGACTTGACTATCAATCAGTTAAAGACAAAACCCATTAGTTGTACTGATTCGTTCCTGCATATGGCCCACAAATCTTGGGTTATTAACGTATAAAAAATAGGGTTTATATTAATAAAGGTCTTATAAATAAATTAATTACACTAAACTGATTGATATCAAATAGAATTGATATAACTTCTTGAAAAATAAAGTCGAACTCATGTTAATAAGCTATAGTTATGCAGTTATTATACATTGAGGAGAATCATTATGAGTTGGACAATATTAGGGCTAATTGTTTTCGCTGTTTTGGCAGCACTTGTAGTACTCAAGTTGGTGCAGAATAAGACTGACGCAACCTCAGAATATCCTTATCATAAAGAAGGCCTTTTGAATAAGACTGACGCAACCTCAGAATATCCTTATCAGAAACAAGGCCTTTTGTTTTCTCCAGCAGAACGCTCATTTCTAAGCGTTCTTAGCCAAGTGGTTAGAGAGGATATCCAAGTGTTTGGAAAGGTTCGAGTCGCCGATGTTATTACTCCAAGGAAAAACATGTCACGTCGTGAATGGCAAAAGGCCTTCAACAAAATTTCAGCAAAACATTTTGATTTTTTGCTTTGCGAAAAAACCGATGTATCAATTATATGTGCAATAGAATTAGATGATAAATCACATCAATCCAACCGTAGGAAATCCAGAGAGACTTTCTTGGAAAATGCTTGCCGTTCTGCCGGTGTTCCATTGGCGAGATTTCCGGTAAGGGCTACTTACAATATTTCGGAAATCAAGAAGGCGTTATCAGAATATACTTCATCATCAGAAACGGCAAAAAGCTTTTCTGAGGGCATTTGCCAAACAGATGAAACTGAAAAAAAAATCTGTCCTAAATGTTCATCAAAAATGGTTAAGCGCAAAGCCAGAAAGGGAGCGCATGCGGGTAAAGAATTTTGGGGTTGTAGCTCTTATCCAAAATGCAAATATATTGAGCCAATAAATACATAATCATGTCAGCCGAGTACAGTACAACGGATTACGGGCCGATAAACGAATTAATCCTTGGTGAAAAATCCGTTTATTTCGCAAATCCGTTGTACTTATCATTGTCGTCGGAGGTACACAGGTTGCTTGGTATTTGGTATCCGCCCTTTAGAGAATAGTCTAGTACAACGAATTACGCGGATAAACGAATTTATAAGAGATTAATCCGGGGATGAAGCTAAACTTCGTCTCAAGCGACGCGAGATCATCCTAAGTACTTGTCATTGGCGTAGGTGGCAGACAGCTTGGTATTTGGTATCCGCCCTTTAGAGAATAGTCTAGTACAACGAATTACGGGCCGATAAACGAATTTATAAGAGATTAATCCGTTTATTCGCTAAACTTCGTCTCAAGCGACGCGATATCATCCTAAGTACTTGTCATTGTCGTCGGTGGCACACAGCTTGGTATTTGGTATCCGCCCTTCTAGTGCCGGAAAGCGGAAGTTTCCATACCACCCACAGCCAACAGCTAAAGCAGTTGTCTGAAAGCTCAAGTACCCTAAAGGGCACTAAAAGAGGTTAGTAGGCTTTAGCCTACTTTAGCTTTTAGCGCAGAGGAACCGCTCATGGCGGGTGGTATGAAGATTTCCGCCTTCCTGCACTAGTACAACAAATTACGCGGATAAACGAATTTATAAGAGATTAATCCGTTTATTCGCTAAACTTCGTCTCAAGCGAAGCGATATCATCCGTTGTACTTGTCATTGTCGTCAGCGGCACACCGCTTGGTATTTGGTATCCGCCCATCTAGTACAACGAATTACGCGGATAAACGAATTTATAAGAGATTAATCCGGGAATGAAGCAAAACTTCGTCTCAAGCGACGCGGGATCATCCTAAGTACTTGTCATTGTCGTCGGAGGCACATAGCTTGGTATTTAGTATCAATTGTTGTCTATTACAAAAATGGTGGGCGGAACGAAAGTTCTACCCACTCACTTTGGAGAAAGTTGGTTTTTAAAATATACGGAACGTACTTCAAATCCTTGAAAATGACAAAATGAATTGCTAATAAAATTCATATAAAAATTATAGTCTTATCATTAATTTAGTCATTTTAAATTTTCAATTTTTCATTTTTCATTAGTATAGCAATGCCCAAATACTGACTGCCCATAAAATCATACAAAACCCGACAGCAATCAAATCAAGCACGGACAAAAACGATATACAAAAAAAATTGCTGAGAGGATTATGAATGATACGGTAAACAAAAGGTACCGCTACCAAAATAAAAATAATAACAAAATACCAAGCCAGATATATCAACCCCCAAAGAATGCCCAAAAAAAAAGCATAAAAACTGACACGATGAAGAACATGTTGGCTTCTACTCAGGTTAAAGTTCACATTTTCAGTGATTGCCCATCCAGTCAATAAGAAGGAAATCATTCCAACAAACAACATCACACTAAAAATAATCCAATCCATCAGTTTATAAAGTTATCAGTTAAAGTTTATAGTTAGTTTGTAGTTTGTAGTAGGCGATTTATCGCCTTTCTTTGATCTAAGGCAATTACAAACCTACTACTAGCCTACCTTTCTTTTTATCGTAACTTAATGGAAGTGAAGCATGCCATCATTTGGACAAATTACCAATTACAAAATGAAAAACAGACTAAACCAATTAGGCAAAGAAAAAACACCATTCTTATTTGTAATTGACTTTGATGTCAACCAGTTTGACATTGCGCCACTTAACAAACTAGACAACCCGATTCTCTTTTCAATTGATGGCTTCTCCAATGTCACACCAAACTATCAACTTAAAAACTTCCCTAATCCACCTTTTCACCTGAAAAAAAAAGCCATCCGTTTTGCCAGATACACGGCCGCTTTTAACCGTGTTATCAAAGAAATGATTGACGGCAATACCTATCTACTCAACTTAACCTTTCCCACCGAAATAGAAGTAAATGCCACCTTATTAAATATCTTTCTCGCCAGTCAAGCCCCCTTTAAACTTTACTTTCAAGATAAATTTGTCACCTTTTCGCCAGAACGATTTATTAAAATCGAAAACAACCGGATTAAAACCTATCCCATGAAAGGCACCATTGATGCTCACCTGCCGAACGCGCAACAGATCATTTTAGCCGATGAAAAAGAAAAGGCCGAACATACCATGGTTGTAGACTTGCTCAGAAATGATCTTTCCATCGTCGCCAAAAAAGTAAGCGTCAACAAATTCAGATACATAGACAAAATAAAGGCCGGCCCCAAACAACTGTTGCAAGTCAGTTCAGAAATTTCGGGCGTTTTAGAAAACACTTGGCATGATAAAATTGGCGACATTGTACTCCCGCTACTACCCGCTGGCTCGATTTCGGGCGCACCCAAAATAAAAACCGTTGAAATTATTAACGCGGTTGAAGGTTACAAACGAGGCTTTTTTACCGGCGTATTTGGCTACTTTGACGGCAACAAATTAGACAGTGCGGTAATGATTCGCTTTATAGAAAAACAGGGCGACAAAATGATTTACAAAAGCGGTGGCGGCATTACCATTGACAGCGATGTCACCAAAGAATATCAAGAAATGCTAGACAAAGTTTATATTCCAACTTGACTTGGAAAAAATAAGCCACTTAAGATAAAGATTAAAATTCGTTCTCGTCACAATTTTCACCACCCCAGCTTTAACCCAATCCTTGTAGTTACCCCCGTAGGTATCAGGTTTTCGGATAGGCCCTAAAACCGCATCCCCGGTGGCATTCTACCTTTTACACCACGCATGAGGCCAGACACCCCACGTTTTTTGGACGCTTGTTTGAACATTTTTTGCATTTGACCAAACTGCTTAAGCAAACGATTCACCTCAGGTATTTTTGTTCCAGAACCATTGGCAATGCGGCGCTTGCGGGAACCTTTTATTACCGTTGGAAAACGCCGCTCATGGGGAGTCATTGAATTGATAATCGCTTCCATGCTACTCATTTGTTTATCGTTTACCATCGCCTTCGCTTTTTCTGGCACTTGATCTATACCCGGTATTTTGTCCATCAAACTTACCACCCCGCCCATACTTCGCATTTGTACCAATTGGGCGCGGAAATCTTCCAGATCAAAACCCTTGCCTTTTTTCAACTTGCCCACGAATTTCTCGGCATGTTCCTTATCAACGGTGCGCTCCGCTTCCTCAATTATGCTGAGGACATCACCTTGGCCGATAATTCTTGAGGCGAGACGATCCGGATAAAATGGCTCCAGCGCGTTGGTTTTTTCGCCCACACCGATAAATTTTATCGGTTTCCCAGTGATATGCCGCACCGACAAGGCCGCACCGCCACGCGCATCACCATCTGTCTTAGTGAGAATCACTCCCGTTAAGGGCAAGGCCTCATTAAAAGCTTTAGCCGCATTCGCCGCATCTTGCCCCGTCATGCTATCCACCACAAACAACGTTTCCGTTGGTGGTGCCGCAGCATGTAAGGCCTTAATTTCATTCATCATTTCTTCGTCAATATGGAGACGACCAGCGGTATCAATCAACAAGACATCCGCAAATTGCTTGCGAGCTTGCGAAACGGCCGCGGTGGCAATATCCACCGGCTTTTGTGTGGAATCGCTGGCAAAAAACAAGGCCCCCACTTGATCAGCTAAAGTTTCCAATTGCTTGATAGCAGCGGGGCGATACACGTCGCAACTCACCACCATCACCGATTTTTTCTGACGATCCTTTAGCCAATGCGCTAACTTAGCCACCGTAGTCGTTTTACCAGAACCTTGCAGCCCAGCCATCAACACCACAACGGGTGCCGGCGCATTTAAATTGAGTTCATCACACTGCTCGCCCATCAGCCGCGTTAATTCATCGCGCACCACCCCAATCAGTGCTTGCCCCGGCGTAAGACTGCCAATGACTTCTTGACCAATCGCCCGTAGTCGGACTTGCTCAACAAACTCTTTCACGACAGGCAAAGCGACATCGGCCTCCAACAAAGCCATCCGCACCTCGCGCAGTGCCTCTTTAATATTATTTTCGCTTAAGCGCCCCTTTCCACGTATATTTTTCAGGGTTTTACCGAGACGCTGTGTGAGATTTTCAAACATTTAGAATTAACCTCTTTTTGGAAAAATCGGAGATCGATATCGGTTCCAGAAATCCATGAGAAATCCATGAGAAATCCGATTTTTGGGAAAAATCGGATTTCTTTAATGTTCAGTCAGTTCAGCGCCATTCATTGCGACAACTTCTTCTTCAACAACTCATTGACTTGGGCAGGATTCGCCTTGCCCCTTGAAGCCTTCATCACTTGCCCGACAAAAAAGCCAAACAGTTTCTCTTTGCCGCCTCTATAGTCTTGCAATTGCTTAGGATTGTTGGCTAACACTTCATCAATGAGTTTTTCAATCGCGCCAGTGTTGGTGACTTGTTTAAGTCCACGTTTTTCAATAATGGTATCGGCATCACCTTCACCGCCCCACATCGCTTCAAAGACTTTTTTAGCGATTTTGCCAGAAATAGTTTTGTCGGTGATACGGCGCAACATGCCCGCCAGTTGATCGGCACTGACGGGAGAGGCAGTAATATCCAAGTTATTTTTATTTAAAAAGGCCGCCAAATCACCCATTACCCAGTTGGCACACCGTTTTGCCTCGCAGCCGGAGAGTTTGACAGTTTCTTCAAAATAATCAGCCAATTCACGGCTACTTGTCAACATGCTGGCATCGTACAAAGAGAGGCCATATTGCGGCATAAACCGACGTTTTTTCTCATCTGGTAATTCGGGCAAATCGGCCTTGACTTGCTCTAAAAATGCCGGCTCAATCACCAACGGCAACAAATCTGGATCAGGGAAATAGCGGTAATCATTGGCTTCTTCCTTGGCACGCATAGAGCGGGTTTCATTTTTATCAGCATCATACAAGCGGGTTTCTTGCACGACAGTGCCACCGCTTTCTAGCACATCAATTTGCCGCTCAATTTCAAAATTGAGGGCACGCTCAACAAAGCGAAATGAGTTAAGATTTTTCAACTCGGTGCGAGTACCAAATTCTTTTTGCCCTTTGGGGCGCACGGAGATATTGGCATCACAACGGAAAGAGCCTTCTTGCATATTGCCATCACAAATCTCCAAATAGCGCACCAACGAATGCATTTTTTTCATGTAGGCAATCGCCTCGGTGGGGGAGCGCATATCTGGCTCCGACACAATTTCCAACAAAGGTGTTCCCGCCCGATTGAGATCAATGCCGCTTAACCCGTGAAAGTCCTCATGCAAAGATTTGCCAGCATCCTCTTCCAAATGGGCGCGAGTAATGCCGATGGTTTTTTCTTCGTCATCGACTTCAATTTGAAGATGCCCATTTTTGACGATGGGCAATTCATATTGACTGATTTGGTAGCCCTTGGGTAAATCGGGATAAAAATAATTTTTTCGCGCAAACACGGAGCGCGGTGCAACGGTTGCATCGATAGCCAACCCTAATTTAGCAGCCATACGCACCACCTCTTCATTAAGCACCGGCAACACGCCCGGCAAGCCCAAATCCACCGCACAGGCTTGTGTATTGGGTGGCGCACCATAAGCGGTTGATGCACCAGAGAAAATTTTACTTTTTGTCGCCAATTGGGCGTGAATTTCTAAGCCTATAACCGTTTCCCATGCCATAATTTCAACCTCAGTAATTACCTTCAGAATTTTACTTTTCGTCGCTAATTAGCCTATAACTGTTTCCCATGCCATAATTTCAACCTCAGTAATTGGTATACTTATACGGAACTTAACGAAAAATCCGTGAAAATGACATGCCGGAACGGGTAATAAAATTCCTAGCAAAATGAGTCTAAAGCTTTCACTTTGGACGGAATTCGTTTTATTTTAGTCAAAAGCTTTCACTTTGGACGGAATTCGTTTTAATTGAGTCAAAAGCTTTCACTTTGGACGGAATTCGTTTTAATTGAGTCAAAAGCTTTCACTTTGGACGGAATTTGTTTTAATTGAGTCAAAAAAATAAACTTGTTAGGCTAAATTTTTTTTTGCACAAAAACTTTATCCTTCAACGGCCGCACTTCACCTCGTTTTTGTCTTAACTTGATGGGCGAGACTTAAGTTGTCACAGCGCCATAAACATTTTATCTTTGATTTCCTTGTTTCTCATCAAATATACTGCAAACTGTTATTTACACACCCCTCGATGCCAAAGTAAGAAAGCGAAGCGAGATCAAAAACGCAATTTATGTGCAGTATACCAATGACTAGGCAAAATTTGGCGGGACCGATTTATGCCAATCCGTGCGTTGCTGATATTGATGGGCAACATTCAGTAATCGCGCTTCACTCAAATAATTGCCTATCAATTGCAGTCCAACGGGGCGTTGATTCACAAAGCCGGCCGGTATGGATAAGGCCGGCAGGCCCGCTAAATTAGCAGGAATTGTATAAATATCAGATAAATACATTGTCACCGGGTCATTGACTTTTTCACCAAGATTAAAGGGCGGGGTGGGCGAAGTTGGCCCTACAATGACATCGACTTGTTTAAAGGCTTGTGAAAAGTCGTTGCTAATTAAGCGACGAATTTGCCCCGCTTTCAGATAATAGGCATCATAATAACCCGCCGAGAGAGCGTAAGTGCCTATCATAATACGGCGCTTGACTTCTCCACCAAAGCCCTCACCCCGTGAGCGTTTATATAAGTCCATTAAATCTGTAGGATTTTCACAACGATGACCAAAGCGCACGCCATCATAGCGCGATAAATTAGAGGAGCATTCGGCCGGTGCAATGATATAATAAACCGGCACGGCTAAATGAGTCTGGGGTAAATGGATTTCATGCAAGGTTGCGCCCGCTTGCTCCAATTCTTTGATGGCGGCATCTAACACCTTAGCCACCCCCACGTCTAAGCCTTCGCCAAAATATTCTTTGGGTAAACCGATTTTTAATCCTTTGAGACTCTCGTTTAAATAGGTAGTGTAATCTTCTTGCGGGTGATCTAAAGAAGTTGAATCGCGTTCATCAAAACCGGCCATCACGTTTAACAGTAGCGCGACCTCTTCGGCACTATGCCCTATGGGGCCACCTTGGTCTAAACTGGACGCAAACGCAATCATGCCATAACGTGACACCTGGCCGTAGGTCGGTTTTAATCCCGTCACGCCACATAAAGCGGCCGGTTGGCGGATAGAGCCACCGGTGTCGGTTCCGGTGGCAACGGGGGTTAGACGGGCGGCGACGGCGGCGGTCGAGCCACCCGAAGAGCCACCGGGCACCGCCTTCGTATCCCAAGGATTTTTTACGGCACCATAAAAACTGTTTTCATTAGAAGACCCCATAGCAAATTCGTCCATATTGGTTTTACCCAACATGACCATGCCCGCAGCCTGACATTTTTCGACGACGGTTGCATCGTAGGGGGCAATAAAATTATCCAGCATTTTCGAGCCGCATGAGGTTTTGATACCCTTGGTACAGAAAATATCCTTATAGACGATGGGAATTCCCGTCAGTGGTTCAGCCTCGTTCTTTGCTAAGCGTTCATCGGCCGCTGTGGCTTTTGCTAGAGCCATTTCGGGGGTGACGCTAATAAAACTGTTCAAGTGTGCATCATAGCGTTCAATCCGTTCTAAAAAATAACGGGTCAATTCAACACTAGAGCATTCACGCAGATGTAAAGCATGAGAAAGTTCGGTAAGTGTTTTATTGTGCATATTAACGTTTCGATAGAGCCGTTCAGGAGTTCTTCAAGACATTTAAACTTCTAACTTAAACTTATAACTGATAATTGATAATTATAATTATAAATGAAACTTTCTACTCAATAACTTTAGGTACCAAATACAGGCCGGCTTCAACCTGTGGCGCAATGGTTTGAAAATGAGAGCAAAGGTTGGTTTCTGACACCACATCGGCGCGTAGCCGCGCTAGAGCATCAAGGGGGTGTGCCATGGGTGTTATGCCTGTTGTATCAACGCTCTTCATCTGTTCAACAAAGTCTAGGATATCGGACAAATGGCGTGTGTAAAGTGGAATGTCTTGCACACTTAACGAAATACGGGCCAAGTGGGCAATTTTTTCAACTTCTTCTTTTGGTAAAGACATTTTGAACTCCATTAATAGCAAAAGCTTAGTTTAACTGATTGGCGGTAATTGTTCCTAAACCCTCTAGTCGAACGGGGGGATGGTTGTAGCTGCCATTATCATTACTCATCATTCATCACAGGATTGACAGCAATTCCATGTTCAAACGTCTGCGCGGATTTTTTTCAAACGATCTTTCTATAGATTTAGGCACAGCTAACACACTGATTTATGCCAAAGGACAAGGCATTGTCCTTGATGAACCCTCTGTGGTGGCGATTCGCCGACGTGAGGGTAGCGGTGGTGGCTCCAAAACCATCGCCGCCGTTGGTCAGGAAGCGAAACGGATGCTTGGCCGTACTCCCGGTCATATCACCGCGATACGGCCTATGAAAGATGGTGTCATTGCGGACTTTACGATTACAGAAAAGATGTTGCAATATTTTATTCATAAAGTCCATGATAATAGATTTTGGCATCCCTCACCAAGGGTGCTGATATGTGTGCCGTGTGGCTCGACTCAGGTTGAGCGCCGCGCCATTCGCGAATCGGCGCAAGGCGCTGGAGCGCGAGAAGTTTATTTGATAGAGGAACCGATGGCCGCGGCGATAGGGGCGGGGATGCCCGTTAGTGAGGCCACCGGGTCAATGGTACTTGATATCGGTGGCGGGACGACGGAAGTGGGTATTTTGTCTCTCAATGGCATTGTTTACTCCGAATCTATCCGCACGGGTGGAGATCGCTTTGATGAAGCGATTATCAGCTATGTACGCCGTCATTATAGCACCTTGATTGGTGAAGCGACGGCCGAGCGCGTCAAGCAGGAAATCGGATCGGCCTTTGCGGGTAAAGAGTTGCACGAAATTTATGTACGAGGGCGTAATTTAGCGGAAGGTATTCCCCGCAGCCTCAAACTCAACAGCAATGAAGTCTTAGAAGCTTTACAAGAGCCGTTAGCGAATATTGTTAGCACGGTAAAAACGGCGTTAGAGAAAATTCCGCCGGAGTTAGGCTCAGATGTTGCAGAGAAAGGCATAGTATTGACTGGCGGCGGTGCCTTGCTAAGGGATCTTGACCGTTTACTGATGGAAGAGACGGGGCTGCCGGTGATTATCGCGGATGATCCACTGACGTGTGTGGCTCGCGGAGGGGGGCGTGCGCTGGAGATGATTGAGGAACATGGGCCTGAGGTTTTTGCTTTAGAGGGCACTTGATTCGGTGTGTTAAGTTTAACTGAACAGTTATCGTTTCAAATTGGCAACGGAGAATTGGGGATGGGGAATTGACAATGAGCATTGACATGATAACTGAAACTGATAACTGAAACTTTCAACTTAAACAAGGGGCTGAGATGAAACCTTCGATTATAGAGGGGCGAACGCTGACCGTGCGGACGGTGGTCTTTGTGTTAGCCTCAATTGCTTTAATGGTCGTAGATCGCCGTTTGGATTATTTGGGGACGGTGCGTACACATTTATTGGCCTTGGTTTATCCCATTCAGTATTTAGTGAATTTGCCCGTGAAGGCGGGTCAGTGGTTGTCTATGAGCGCCACTAGCCGCATCAACTTGCTTGAAGAAAATGCTCAGTTGCGTGAGGAAAACCTGCATTTGCAGGTCACTTTGCAAAAATTTCAAGATTTGAAGAGTGAAAATGAGCGTCTGCGGCGGCTACTCGGCGCTTCGGTGAGAGTCGGCGAACGGGTACAAGTGGCTGAAGTGTTGGCTGTCGAGTTAGGGCCGTCAAGACGTAAAATATTGATTGATAAGGGTAAAAACCATGGTGTGTTTATTGATCAACCGGTGATAGATGCCCAAGGCGTGATGGGGCTGGTAGTCCATGTTGGGCCGGTTTCCAGCACCGTCATGCTCATTACTGATCCAGACCATGAACTGCCGGTGCAAGTGATACGGACGGGATTGCGTACCGTCGCCAAGGGAATGGGTACGGTCAATCGCCTTTCTTTACTGTATTTATCCAATATCGGGCTCAATACTGGCATCAAAGTTGGCGACTTGATTGTTACTTCTGGCGTTGGTGGAAAATTTCCTAAGAGCTATCCCGTTGGTACAGTTATCGAGGTGATTCCTGATATAGGCAAGCCTTACGCACAAGTGCATGCTCTGCCGAGAGCGGCTTTGGAACGCAATCGTGAGGTTTTACTGGTATGGAAGTCAGTTGTCAGTGAACAGTTATCAGTGAACAGTGAACAGTGAACAAGTCCCTGAGCAGAGGTACTTGATGGGCAGTCCCCCCCTTGATAAGAATTTAGAACTTACTGTAGTGGTCAACAAGAGGTTGTAGTCAACACCGCTCCCAATTAGCCAATTTGATCGGGCGCGAATTTTGAGCTTTGATCTTTGAGCGGTCAATCCCATAACCCATTGAAGTAAAATTTGTTTTATATATAATTTCAACTAGTTTTTGTAGGTGACGGAGACGTGATGCCCGCCTCAAAATTCGCACCTCAAATTTTAACCTATTGTTGACCATTACAGAATTTAGAACTGACGCACAAAAAAATAACACGCCGGTTGCCCCGCAAATAATCATTATAATAAAATCCAATGTTGTTTTTTGTCCAGTGCGAAAGCTCTAGATTTATCAAAATCCACAACGCCATATCATTTATAATTTTCAATGACTTACCAACTTATGGGTATTGATAAGTTGGTAATAAGGGGAATTTATAAGCGGCCAAGGAGGATTCATTGTGCTTGGGGACTTAACTGATTTAGAGGCAAAAGTTTTTCAGGAACTTATTTGCCTCGAACTGATAACTGATAAAAATGAATTTAGAACAACATCATGGCGGCTGGGTTATCATTCTCAGTTTCGTTTTGAGTTTTATGTTAGCTATTATGCCTTTGCCAGCTTGGGCAACCGTCTGGCGTCCCGATTGGGTTGCCATGGTTTTAATCTACTGGTGTATAGCTGCTCCTCAACGAGTGGGCGTGGCGACGGGTTGGTTTGTTGGGGTTATCCATGACGTATTGAATGATACTTTGTTGGGGCAACATGCGTTTAGTCTGAGTTTGATTGCCTATATAAATGTCAAACTGCATCGGCAGATGCGCTTATTTCCAAGGTGGCGACAAGCGCTATGGGTGTTTGTGTTTATCACAATGAGTCAAGGGCTAGGCGCATGGATGCGCGGTATTTTGGGCCATCCACAAGTGGGATGGTCGTTTATCTATCCGGCTATTACCAGCATGATACTGTGGCCTTGGTTATTTGTAATATTGCGCGACATTCGACGCACTTATCGCGTTGATTGACAGGAAAAAGGGAAAGGGGTTAGGGTAAAAGAGCAAGGACAATTTCTTTGGCTGAAAACTTACACTTCAAACTGAAAACTTACACTTCAAACTGAAAACTGATATGTCATCAGCACGATTTATACTCAAAGATGCTACTAGCGAGAATAAAATCTTCAGCAACCGCGTAATAGTTGCTTGGTTAATGATGTTCGTCTTATTATCGCTTATTGTTGTACGTCTATATTTTTTGCAGGTGAATGCTCATGAACATTACATTACACTCTCAAAAGATAATCGCATCAAGACTTTACCGTTGCCTCCTACGCGCGGATTGATTTATGACCGTAACGGTGTACCACTGGTCGAGAATCGCGTGTCCTACAGTTTAGAAGTCATTCCTGAAAAGGTTAAAAACATTGATTTTCTGCTTCAAGAAATCAGTAAAATAATTGCCATAGAGGAAAAAGACATTAAACGCTTCAAAAAACAATTGAAGCAAAGTCGCCGCTTTATAACCGTCCCGTTACGCTATAGACTCACAAAAGACGAAGTGGATCGCTTCTCTGTCCACAGCCACCGCTTCTTCGGGGGTATCGAAATCAAGAGCAACCTCACCCGCTACTACCCTCTCGGTTCAACGGGTGCCCACGTCATTGGCTATGTTGGAAGAATAAACGAACATGAACTTAAAATCATAGACAAATCCAATTATATGGGCACCAACTACATAGGCAAAACGGGTGTAGAAAAATACTATGAAAAAGAACTGCATGGCAAAACCGGCTTCCAACACGCCGAAACTAACGCACAAGGGCACATCGTCCGCATACTGGAACGTACTCCCCCGGTCCCCGGCAAAAACCTGTATCTCAATATAGATATCTCTTTGCAAAAGGATATCGAACGCCTCGTCGCCAAACACCGCGCCGCCGTTGTCGCCATTGAACCCAAAAGCGGCGGCGTACTCGCCCTCGTTAGCATGCCCCACTATGACCCCAACCTCTTTGTCAACGGTATTGATACCAAAACCTACCACAAACTGCGCGATTCACTCGCTCGGCCTCTCATCAACCGCGCCATACGTGGACAATATCCCCCCGGCTCCACCGTCAAAGCCTTTGTTGGTTTGGCGGGCTTAGAATATGGCACAAGAACCCCACGCAGTCGGACTTGGTGTCGGGGCTGGTACAGCCTCAAGGGTCACAAACACCGCTACCGCGATTGGAAAAAAAGTGGACATGGCAGTATGAACCTACACCAAGCCATAGAACAATCCTGCGATGTTTACTTTTACTCGCTCGCACATGATCTCGGCATAGATCGCCTACACACCTTTATGAGACGGTTTGGTTTTGGTGAAAAAACGGGTATAGATATTAGTGGGCCTTTACAATTGGCGGTTGCTACCGCAACTTTAAGCAATCGCGGTCGATTTACACAACCCCGCGTTGTTTTTGCGATGGATGATGCCAGAAACAATGAAATGACCGTTGTGCCACCGACTCTACAAACCACCATTGTTCTTAAGCACGCGAGCTATTGGAATACAGCGATTGGCGGGATGAAAGCGGTGGTTCATGGGTGGAGAGGTACCGCTAAAAAAGTGAGCAAAAATTCTCGTTATCGCTTCGCGGGCAAAACCGGTACGGCGCAAGTCATCACCATTAAACAGAAAGAAACGTATAATGCCAAAAAACTTGCCAAAAAATACCATGACCACGCTTTGTTTGTCGCATTTGCCCCGTTAAAGAAGCCTCGCATTGCCGTGTCGGTGATTGTGGAAAATGGTGGCAGCGGCAGTAAAATTGCGGCACCCCTTGCCAAAAAAGTGATGGATTATTATCTGTTGCAGAAGTCACCCTTATATGTCGCGTCTACAAAAACTTCTCGATGATCTATTTAAAACATGCAAACCCGTTGGAGTCACAACCATTTTCTGCACTTGGATAAACCTTTGTTATGGGGTTTATTGCTGTTATCTTTCATTGGGTTAGTTGTTCTATACAGTGCCGGCGGCCAAGACTTGGAGCTGATTGTCCGCCAAATGCTGCGCCTTGGTTTTGGATTTGGGTTTATGCTACTAATCGCCCGAGTTCGCATTCAAAAAATTGTGCCTTGGGTGCCTTGGTTGTACCTTTTTGGTGTGGGGTTGTTGGTGCTGGTGTTGGTGGTGGGCGAATCCACTAAAGGTTCACAACGTTGGCTTAATTTCGGATTTCGCTTTCAGCCCTCCGAAGTGATGAAGTTGGCAGTTCCCATGATGGTGACATGGTATTTAGCTGACCGGCCTTTGCCACCCAGTTATGGGCGTTTATTGTTGGCTACTATAATCATAACAGTACCGGTGATTTTGGTTGCCAAGCAGCCCGATTTGGGAACGGCGCTGTTGATTAGCTCATCTGGCATCTTTGTGATACTACTGTCAGGTATCAGTTGGCGCTTCATCTTTAGCTCTCTCACACTGGGGGCCTTGTGTACGCCGGTGTTGTGGTACATGATGCACGATTATCAACGCCAACGGGTATTAACCTTTTTAAATCCAGAAAAACACCCATTAACGGCCGGTTATCACATTATTCAATCTAAAATTGCTATCGGTTCCGGTGGGTTATACGGTAAAGGCTGGCTCAATGGCACACAGTCGCAGTTGGAGTTTTTGCCAGAGCGCACCACCGATTTTATTTTTGCTGTCTATAGTGAAGAATTCGGCTTGCTGGGCGTGTTGGTATTATTGGGCATTTATTTTTTCATTCTGTCTCGCGGCATGTATATTGCACAACAAGCGCAAGATAGCTTTTCCCGCCTCTTGGTCGGTAGTTTGGTGTTGACTTTTTTCGTGCATATATTTGCTAATATGGGCATGGTTACCGGCTTGTTGCCGGTGGTGGGGCTTCCCCTACCGCTCATGAGTTATGGTGGAACTTCAATAATTACATTGATGATTGGATTTGGGTTGATAATGGCGGTGCATACCCATCGGCGCTTGTTGTTCGGTTGACCCCGAGCAACTGTTGAAGAAGTGAATTGTGTGAATTTTTAATGACAATGTAGCCACCCAGAGCTTTGCTACCCGAAGGATAGATAAGTTAAACCTACCGAATTATGCTAATGAAAAATGAAAAATGAATAATTAATCAATGATAAGTCGATAATTTGGCTATGAATTTTATTAAAAGTTTATGTTGTCATTTTCACTGATTTGATGTACTTCCGTATAAAAGTGATATCGCGTAGCGAAGTTTTGAGTTTATGACCATTTACAGTATTAGCACCTATTAGTTTGTAAAACTCGTTATTTTTCAACACTTCAATTCACCGAGTAGCACTTCATTCACACAGAGCCATTTCTTAAAAAAATCTCTGTGAAACGTAGTAAAGCTCCGTGTTCTCTGTGTTGAGGTGTTGAAAACTGATAGGTGGTAAGTTATGACTTCTAGGCAATCGTTTTTCAACGCAAAAACTTGCCTAGAATTCATGTTGAATTTTTCATTTTTCAGTTTGAATTTTTCATTTTTCTGTCATCCTGTCCTTCTCCCGAAAAGGTTGCCTCAGACCGAAAGGGAGTTTGCTCGGCTGAGGAGAAAGTGCGAATTGTAGCCGTGCTGCATGCCGAAACCGAGTGTTAAAAATGGTACCTAAAGCATAAAAATAGTCTAATTTTAGCTATTTTTAATTCAACAATGAATAACAACGGATTATGAATAAGATAACTAACGAGGAGAGTAAGCTCATCTGCTCCATAAACGCCGTCTCAATGAAGCGTTATGCCAGAACGATTCTGCTAAGTGGGCTGTTACTTTGCAGTTTCGGTGTCACGGCCGAAATTGTCAGTATTGAGACTTTTATCGACGACATGGTTGCTCGGCATAACTTTAATAAATTTGATTTGATTGATTTGCTTGATCAAGCCAAGATCAAGAAAAGCATCCTCAAAGTCATGTCGCGTCCCCGTGGTAAAAAGCCAAGTCCTTGGTATAAATATCGGCGGATTTTTCTTAATGCCAAGCGTATCAATGGGGGTGTCAAATTTTGGCAAAGAAATGCTAAGGCATTGAAGCGTGCAGAGGCCACTTATGGCGTTCCTGCGGAAATGATTGTCGCTATCATTGGGGTAGAAACTCTCTATGGTAAAATTAAAGGCAATTTTCGAGTCCTTGATGCACTGACGACTTTGGCTTTTAACTATCCAAGACGTGCTGATTTTTTTCGACAGGAATTGGAACATTACTTGTTGCTGACGCGCGAGGAGGGACTCGATCCGTTGGCGCAAAAAGGTTCTTACGCTGGCGCGATGGGCATAGGGCAGTTTATGCCGAGCAGTTTTCGTCGTTTTGCGGTGGATTTTGATGGCGATGGCCGACGCAATATTTGGACAAATAACGTCGATGCCATAGGCAGCGTTGCCAATTATTTCCGCAGTCACAAGTGGCAACCGGGACAACCGGTGATTAAGCCTACCCAAGTGCGTCCAGACGCGGTGGAGGGTTTACTGGCTTTGGAGTTCAAACCTCAGTACACCTTGCGACGACTTACGCGAGGGGGATTGCTGTATCATGGTGATGAACCGAATAGCACAAAAGCTATGTTTATAGACTTGGAAACAGAAATCGGAACGACTTATTGGGTGGGTTTCCAGAATTATTATGTGATTACCCGCTATAATCGCAGTAAACGTTATGCTATGGCTGTTTATCAATTGGCTCAGGAGATTGCTAATCGTTATGGACAAACCCGTTGATTTTTCCGTTATATTGGTCAGCTTTTTTCTAGTGGGACTGGTAGGCTGCTCTTCTGTCGAAGAGGTTGTCCCTACAGAAACACCGCCTGACTTGAGTGTGGAAACAAACCCCCAACCGATTGGGCCAGCACACACAAGCGTTCCCCCTGAAGTAAGCGTTCCCCCTGAAGTTCCCACAACCGCCCCACCCCAGGAAACTTTCGATGTGCCACGGCCGGAGGAACCCGTCAATCCCCCTAAGCGGGAGGAAAATTTCAAACCGCACAAACCAGCGATACTACAGGACAGTCGTGGCTATGTGGCGCGAGGCTACGCCTTTTGGTACGGGGTGGATGACCACGGCGCTAAAACGGCCAGCGGCCAACTTCATGACTTATACGGTATGACGGCAGCACATGCCACTTTGCCGCTCTTGTCGCGCGTCAGAGTGAAAAATATTCGCACCGGCCGCAGTGTGGTGGTGACAGTCAATGATCGTCTGTATGATGATAGCGTTTTGATTAAACTGTCTTACTGGGCGGCACGTCGTCTGGGATTGGATAAACGCCCCTCGCAAATTATCGAAGTGCGTGGTTTGTAATCAGTTCTTTCTGTGATCAGTTTTTCAGTGATCAGTTTTCAGTGATCAGTTTTCAGTGATTACTGTTCACTGTTTACTGAACCGAATGGCAATCCGATTGATTCCATTTTTATTTAACCTATTGATTATAAATGGTTATTTAGCGTTTTTGTGGGTTTCCATTCACCAAAAAGTGCCTCAAAAAAGTGAGCGTTATACTCAACGTGGTCATAAGGCAGGATTTTTATGACGGGTTAATATATAACGCGTATTATTAAAGCCAGGGGCGGTGCCCCTGGCTTTATTAATATCGCCCCGTTGGGGCTTGCTAGGTAGGTACACTGGCTTTATTAATATCGCCCCGTTGGGGCTTGCCAGGTAGGTACACTGGCTTTATTAATATCGCCCCGTTGGGGCTTGCCAAGGGCGGTGCCCCTGGCTTTATTAATATCGCCCCGTTGGGGCTTGCCAGGTAGGTACACTGGCTATATTAATATCGCCCCGTTGGGGCTAATCATTAATCATTAATCATTAATCATTAATCATTAATACGCACCAAAGGGGCTTGCCAGGTAGGTACACTGGCTTTATTAATATCGCCCCGTTGGGGCTAATCATTAATCATTAATCATTAATCATTAATCATTAATCATTAATACGCACCAAAGGGGCTATAAGGGGCGGTGCCCCTGGCTTTATTAATATCGCCCCGTTGGGGCTATAAGGTAGGTACACTGGCTTTATTAATATCGCCCCGTTGGGGCTTGCTAGTGTAACTACCTAGAATTTTGGTTTCTCAAAACCCATCTTGAGTATACCTTCTACAACGTTTAACGCTCGCTTTGCAAGATTTAGGGAGCACAGAAACTGGTAACTGATAATTGAATAACTGATACTGAAAAACTGATCCGTGAAAAAACTGTGAACGATAAACTGTGAACGATAAACTGTGAACGATAAACTGTGAACGATAAACTGTGAACGATAACTTCTCACTGTGAACGATAAAACTGATAACTGAAACTGATAACTGATATGAAGTGGTTAAGTTCGCTACTGTTATGTTTTGCTTTACTGTACCCTCTGAGAACTTTTGCTACCCCAATTTTAGTGCCCACCCCCCCGCCAGTTGCCGCGCGTGCTTACCTCCTTTCTGACTTTCACAGTGGTAAGGTGTTGATGGAAAAAAACGCTGATGAGCGTGTTGAGCCAGCCAGCCTGACTAAGTTGATGACGGCCTATTTGGTGTTTCAGAGACTTCGCACCGGCAAGATAAAACTCACCGACACGGTTAGAATCAGTAAAAAAGCGTGGCGGCGGAGTCGGCGTAGTTCACGCATGTATCTTAAAGCAGATACCCTTGTCCCTGTAGAACTTTTAGTCAAAGGCATGATTATCCAATCGGGTAACGATGCCAGCATCGCGCTGGCCGAATTTATCGCCGGTAGCGAGGATGGCTTTGTGAGTTTGATGAATGAACAAGCACAACGCCTCGGCCTAACAAATACCTATTACAGGAACAGCACCGGCCTACCTGATGAAGGACACTACAGCACCGCCCGCGATAGCGCCCGTATAGCACAAGCGCTGATCCGCGATTTTCCAGAGTATTATCGCTGGTATTCAGAGCGTGAATTTACCTATAACGCCATTACCCAATTCAATCGCAATCGGCTATTACGGCACAAACCCACTGTGGCGGGGATGAAAGTGGATGGGATGAAAACAGGTCACACGGAAGCGGCCGGTTATTGTCTGGTTGCCTCGGCATTGGTAGGCCAAATGCGCTTGATTTCAGTCGTGATGGGCACGAAAAGTAAAAAAGCGAGGACACGGATGAGTGAAAAAATGCTTGATTATGGATTTCGCTTTTTTGAAACTTATCGCCTGTATAAAGCACACGAGCCCATCGACACCGAAAGGGTATGGCAAGGCAATACTTCTCAATTACAATTGGGACTTTCCGAACCTTTATATATTACTGTGCCTAACGGGCAGTCTAAGCCATTGAATGCGATTTTGCGTATTGATAAGTACATTACGGCTCCCTTCAAAGCCTTCAAGCCTTATGGCACCCTTGAAATACGCTTAGGTAATCAGGTGATTTCATCTCGCCCCCTTGTCGCGCTTTCTTCCGTTGACAAAGGGCCTCTTTGGAAAAGGCTGAGAGATTCTTTTTTATTGCTTTTTTATTAAACAATTATGATCGTTTATCTCAATGGTGAATTCTTGCCTCTTGACGAGGCGCGAGTGCCTGTTTTAGATCGGGGCTTTATTTTTGCTGATGGTGTGTATGAAGTCATCCCAGTATATGGCGGCCGGCTTTTTAGGCTGCCAGAACACTTGCAACGTTTAGAAAATAGCTTAAAAAGCATTAAGTTACAGAATCCATTGACTCGTCAACAGTGGATCGAGGCGTTGGAAATCGTAGTCGCTCGTAACAGTGGCGATGATCAGTCGGTTTATTTGCAAGTGACACGCGGCCCCGCAAAACGTAACCATAACTTTCCCGAACCGGTTGTGCCGACGGTGTTTATAATGAGTGAACCTCTTGAAGCACAGCCCCCGTCTGGGGGCGTGAAAGCGGTCACTTGTGCCGATACACGTTGGCAACGTTGCGATATTAAGTCAATCGCTTTGTTGGCTAACGTTTTGTTGCGTCAGCAAGCAGTTGAAGTTGGGGCGGCGGAGGCGATTTTAATTCGTGAGGGTTATGTGATGGAAGGGGCCGCGAGTAATGTGTTTGTCGTTGTTGACGGGGTAGCTATCACGCCGCCTAAGAGTCAATATATCTTGCCGGGGATTACTCGCGATTTGGTTGTTGAAGCGATGCTGGCTGCTGAATTAGCTTGTCGTGAGGCGGATATTTCTGAGGCCCAATTGCGCTCGGCGGATGAAATTTGGGTGACGAGTTCTACTCGTGAAATTGTGCCAGTGATTATGCTTGATGATAAGCCGGTTGGTAACGGACAGCCAGGAGCAGTGTGGTCACAAGTTTGGAAAATTTATCAAGATTATAAACAACATTTACGCTCAATTGGCTGAAATAGATATTTTTTAATAAAAAGAATTTCTTTGGCAGCAAGCCAATAGCTAAAACAATGATCTCGCTTCGCTCGGAAACGTATAATCAGCACGGGCATAATCTGCGCTTTTGTCATTTCGGTGAGTGCGATAAATCTTGAGCCAGTTAAGATTTCGTAAGCGCGATAAATGACAGAAAAGTTCAATTTGAGAAAAACCTGTCAGGTTTTAAAAACCTGACAGGTTTACATAAAATTTAATAAAAAACCAAGTTTATTGAATAGAGTTATTTTTTAACGTTAAATAGATATTTATATGAAAAGCTTGGAAGCATGCCAAATAAGTTCAAATGACGAAAATCCCACCTCGTTCCCCGGTTAAAAATGGGGAAGAAATTGATACTTTACTTAAGTTTCCCTGCGAATTTCCCATCAAAGTCATGGGAAAAGCCGGGGAAGATTTTGATTTGTTGGTTGCGGAAATTGTGCGCCGTCATTGCCACGACTTGAAAGAGGGAGCAGTGACAGTACGTCACTCAAGCGGTGGCAAATATGTGTCGGTGACTGTTAGCTTTACAGCCCAAAGCGGCGCTCAGTTGGATGGTTTATATACGGAATTGAGTCGCCATGAGCGAGTGATGATGGTGTTGTAGAATACAACGGGTGCAACGGAATAAACGGATTGATTCTGGGATGCCCTAGTACAACGGATTTTCACTGACTGAGAAATCCTATTTTTCCAAAAAATCGGATTTCTTTTACTTGACGGGTAGCGAAGCGCTGGGCGGCTACACTAACTAATTTATTTATTCGTAAATCCGATAATGTTTAATAAATGAAAACAATGAATCTCGCAAACACGCTTAATCAAGGCTTACACGCCCTGCAACTCGAACTCTCCGCCCCCATCCAAACGCAACTTTTAAATTACCTCGAATTGCTGGCAAAATGGAATCAAGTCTATAATTTAACAGCCGTGCGCGATGTCGCTCAGATGATACCTAAACATGTTCTAGACAGTTTGGCGGTATTGCCTTATATATACGGCACTCCGATTTTAGATGTCGGCACTGGCGCGGGATTGCCGGGCTTATTGCTGGCGATTGTACGCCCCGACTGGCAATGTGTTTTATTGGACAGCAGCGCAAAAAAAATCCGCTTTGTCCAACAAGCTATTATAGAATTAGAAATAAAAAATGCCCGTGCGGTGTGTACTCGCATTGAAACGTTTAATCCCGCCCCGGTTGAGAGGCCCTTTGAAAAAAGAGGGACTGCAGAGGGAGCCTTTGAAAAGACGATTGAGAGGCGATGTGAAAAAAGAGAAATGATTGAGAGGCTGAAAGAAAAGACTGAGGAAAAATTTGGCACGATTATTTCAAGGGCTTACGCAAATTTGCATCGCTTTTATACACAAACACAGCGGCTATGTGCAACCGACGGCCGTCTTTTGGCGATGAAAGGGATTTTTCCTGAGACAGAACTGGCTCAGATGGCGGGATTACCGGCGCATTTGGAGACGATCCCTTTACAAGTCCCTCAATTGCAAGCACAGCGACATTTGATTGTGATGCGGCCGTTGACTGGGGTAATTGGTATGCGAATTAATAATGAAAAATGAAAATTTAAACATGAAAATTTAAAAATTAACAGAGGCTTATGAAATTAATGACAAATGAAAATTTAAAAAGGAAAAACGAATAATTAACAGAGGCTTATGAAATAACTCTCTTCGCCGATTGTTTTGTCTACGAGACACCGTCATAAACTTAGTTTTTGTCATGTATCACGGATATAGAACACGCT
>NBMI01000243.1 GCA_002085445.1 Candidatus Parabeggiatoa sp. nov. 2 | reverse complement strand
AAAGGCACGATAGCTCAACTGACAAGCGACTTGACTCAGAAAACTGCCGAAGTGGCCGAACTTAAAGGCACCGTTAAACAGAAAACGGCCAAAGTGGCCCAACTCGAAGACATCGTTAAACAGAAAACGGCCAAAGTGGCCCAACTCGAAGACACCGTTAAACTGAAAACGGCCAAAGTGGCCCAACTTGAAGGCATCGTTAAACTGAAAACGGACAAGGTGGCCGAACTTGAAGACACCGTTAAACTGAAAACGGACAAAGTGGCCCAACTTGAAGAAAGTGGCCCAACTTGAAGGCATCGTTAAACAGAAAACGGCCAAAGTGGCCCAACTCGAAGACATCGTTAAACAGAAAACGGCCAAAGTGGCCCAACTCGAAGACTTCGTTAAACAGAAAACGGCCAAAGTGGCCCAACTCGAAGACATCGTTAAACAGAAAACGGCCAAAGTGGCCCAACTTGAAGGCACCGTTAAACAGAAAACGGCCAAAGTGGCCGAACTTGAAGGCACCGTTAAACAGCACAAAGGCACAATAGCCACACAAACACGCCAGTTGGCTAATAAAGGCATAGAGGTTCGACAGAAAAGCCGAACGATAACCAAACTAAACGAAGTGATTAGTGACGTTTCACACGCCTTGAAACAAAAACATTACAAGTCTGCTAAAAAGAAAATCGCCGACATGGCTCAACCTAAACCCTGTAGTAACTCTTATTGTTACGGCTACCAAGACGGCTACCAAGACGGCTACGGCAAAAAACAAAAAGCGATACAAGACTCCTGTCCTCATCGTTATTGCAAAGGCTACAACGACGGCTACTATGACAGCAAAATTTGGGTTCAGAACTAAACCTCGGGATAATGGCATTACACGGAACGTACTTCAAAGCTAAGCCGAAAAACGTTGTACCACTCAACGTTGTCGCCCACCATCATCGGCAGGGTGGGCAAGGTTCTTGCCCACCATAATGACTGGTTATCCTTAGACATAATTAATTAAATTATTGTAAACGGGCAGCCCCACGTTGGGGAACCATTAGAAATATCCGTTTATTTCGAGTATCCGTTGTACTTTTGAGAATGCACCCCGTATCCAAAAGAGTTATGTATAACGATGAGTAATGACTGTAGGGGTTCTCTCTAATGTTCGCCCTAGCATGTTCACCCTAGCAATCCTTAAATTAACTGCAAAATCATAAACTTACAAATAGTTAATTCATTTTTCATTTTTCATTAAACTAAACTACCATGACAACCAACGAACACCCACTATTCCACCTCCTAACCCCATTTCAAAATTGGGCCAATGGCGCCACTTTAGATGACAAAAATATGGTGCAACACGAACTTATCCTAGCTCACCTAGCGCGACTCTACGGCAACATCGTCTGGAACGCCCAAGTGTTTGGTTTATGTCACCCCTACCAAGGCCTTGACATTCAACAAAACAACCCCACTCTCACCCAACTGATGGCCGTCACCACAACCGGCAAATTAATGATAAGTAACGAAGCCGCCATCCCCAACAACGACAACACGGCCACCAACAATGGCCTATTCGCCATCGCCAACGCCGAACACTACCGCTTACCCCAAGCCTTCCAACAACAACAACTACTCTACGGAATCCAACTACAATGGATGGCATGGGAAACCGGCATTAACAACATCGTCAAACCAGGCAACGGCCTCCCACTAGGCCGTTACCTCAACAACCAATGGGACCAACACTATGCACCCCCCGTCGTCAATTTAGCCACCAGTGACATCCTACACAAACGCATGGCCGCCATCATGGCACAAGTCACCACCTTAATTAATTACGACACCCCAATCCAAGGACTCGCACTCGAACTCGGCCAACAAACCTTATGGCAAACCCTAACCCCCCTAGAACTCTGGCGAACACACTGTCGCTGCCTAACAGCACTCCTAAATAACCCCACCCTCGCCAACGATAAAAACTACCAAAACCAAGTCTCAAACCTCAGCATATCTGGCTATATTCCGTGGGAATTTGGGAACTGCATAGAAAAACTACAAGCATGCTGGCAAAGAATCAAAACCCGCCTAGACCACTTTATCCTAACCGACACCCAAGGAACCGAATATAGACTACCCGAACCAACCACAATCCATTGCCAAGCCATCAACCACAATCAATGGCAAATAACAATACCCGAAGACTCCCCACAACAATGGCTACTCGCCATATCAAAACAACAACAACCCAACCAACCAATGCGTTGGGAAATCACCAACCAAAACTGCCACAAAGGCAGCTTTTTTGACAAACGCCTCAACTTCTGGGAAAATGACCAACACTGGTGTGCGCGACTAAAACTTCAAACCAACAAAATTTGCCTCAACACCAACACACAATTCAAAGGCCATCTCCTCTTTCTAAAAATAAACCGAACCCTAGACTCCTAGATTTCGTCCGGAGTCCAAGATTTATCTTGGACGTCTAGAACATCTAAATACCTCCGGAGTCCAAGATTTATCTTGGACGTCTAAATACCTCCGGAGTCCTTAAGACATCCGGAGTCCAAGATTTATCTTGGACGTCTATAGCATTTCCCGATTGAGTGAAATACAACAAATTAATCACATAATTATCCAACCCCGTAGGGGTTGAATATGAAACGCAGTAATTCGCTACGCGAGATAATAGCCTTAAGAAAACGCAGTAACTCGCTACGCGAGATAAACCTGGGGAAAGCCCGAGGAAGGCCCCAACCCCGATAGGGGTTGAATGGAGAAATAACCTGGGTTTAGTCTTTTTTGTATTTAATCAAATCGGAAAATGCTATAGACGTCCAAGATAAATCTTGGACTCCGGATGCCTGACGCCGGACGATTTAATTAAACGCATAGCTGTCTCAGTTTTGGTGAGATGGTTATGTGATGGTGGTTTTGACTTTAATTGTCTTAACCACCGCTAAATTGTTAAAGAACGAACACCAATTATTAGACTCGTGTTATCCAGACAATGGAATAGTTTTAAACCTAAAATTAGCACAGACGGATCACAATTAGAACTATTCCGAAAATGTCTGACACCCAGAAAACTTATTAAGTTATTAAGTAGATATGATTTTATAAATAAGTCAACTGCTAATAACAACTCACCCCTAGCAGTTTGTTCAGTACAAACTCGTTATTTGAACGATAAATATGGAAAATTAAGGCGATAAATCGCCTACTACAAACGGAAACGGGGGCGAGGCGATAAACCCTTTGTCATTCCCGAAAAAAATTGTAAACTATAAATAAATAATTAACACACCTTTGAAAAATAGAAAATGCCAACAATTCAAATTCAAGCTCAATTGTCCTTTGATGATTTATTAAGCGCGGTAGAGCAATTAAATCCATTTGAATGGGAACAATTGGTTTCTAAAACTCGGCAGAAGCGGCGTCAAGCTACTCAGTTGCCGCGCCGTGAATCGCCCAAAAAAGTCACTCAACCTGTTGATATTCAACCAACTGATGAAGAATTTTCCACTCAGCATGTTAAAACACCGATAACGGAACTAAGGAAAACTCAGTCAACCCCAGAAAATCATCCGCTTTACCAGTTATTAATTCATATAATAACTCATTCGGTGCCACTCACAGCTAACGCGCCCTCTATAAAAGAAGTCTTTCGCTCAGTTTCGGATACGGATGCCGTCATACCGCTCAGTTTAGCCATTGAGGCGATTTCTATTATTATTTTACTGCCCGATATTAATAAATACCAATTGTCTATAGACGTTCTTGAAGATAGCGGATTGGTACTCGAATTTTTTCTCGAACCGGCGCGAGTGACTTGTGTAGTTCGGGAACAATATGCACATCTCATCTGGATGCAGAATGATGAAATCAATCATCATGTTTTACAAGGCCCTGATTTTTCTATACAAAAAACCAGTCAACACCTTCAGCAAGTTTTAAAAACGGTATCTGATAAGGCTTGACTTAGAACCTAATGGCACTTATTTCTAACAACGGCTACAAGGATTGAATATAAGCAAGGATTTTTGTATATTAAATTCGTTTATCCGCGTAATTCGTTGTACTAATATAACTAACTAAATTCGTTTATCCGCGCAATTCGTTGTACTAATATAACTAACTAAATTCGTTTATCCGCGTAATTCGTTGTACTAATATAACTAACTAAATTCGTTTATCCGCGTAATTCGTTGTACTAATATAACTAACTAAATTCGTTTATCGGCCCGTAATCCGTTGTACTAATCGAAATGAAATCAATTCGTTTATCCGCGTAATTCGTTGTACTAAATGATTCAATTAAATCCGTTTATCGGCCCGTAATCCGTTGTACTAATCCGCGTAATCCGTTGTACTCACCCATTATAATCTAAGCCTAAGGAGTTATTAACTAATGCCAACACCACTAACACCCACACTCACCGCAGTCTGCCTCAGCGCGGCGATACTAACGCTCTCGCCACCGGCCTCCAACGCCGACGACTGCATAACACCCACCGTCGAATGCCTTGCCGCGCAGCTAATGAAAATGCAACGGCAAATGGGCGCATTACAACGCACGCTTGAAGAACAACAAGAGGAGCTCCAAGCCCAACAACACAAACTCCAAGCCCAACAAAAGAGACTCCAAGCCATAGAATACGCCCACCCATATCCGCAACAGGCAGGGATTCCCAAAGACAGACGCCAAGCCTTGGAACGCTCCCACCCATTGCCCAAACAAGAAGTGGTTATCGACGCCATCATGATGCCAAATTAACTCATCTCGTCGCCGACAACGTCAAAGTAGTTGGCACAGACAAACAACCGGCCAAGTTAGAAGTCAAAGGACAAGTGACGGCCAACACTTTTGAAGGCGACGGCGCCAAGTTGACCAATCTAAATGCGAACAACCTCTCCCACGGTACATTGAATGCAGCGCGGATACCGAATTTGAGCGCCAACAAAATCACCACCGGCCAATTCACGGCCAAGGCCAACCTCAAACTCAACGGCCACTGGCTATCGGGAGACGGTGACAATGAGGGAGTGTATGTCGCAAACAATGGCAACGTCGGCATCGGCACAACGACGCCGGGAGCGAAGTTAGATGTTTCGGGTAATCTTAAGATAACAGGATCAGCTAATGGCGTTATCTTTTCTGATAGTCGCAAGCAGACTCGTTCACCAAGAGTCATTTATACTCCTGACACACGCAGTGGATGTCCTCCATCCGCGTCTGCAAACACCGATTTATGGAAACAGACATTTACCCTAGCAAACACGGCGAGCATAGCTACGTTTGCTAACGCTATATCTGCCTACGGGGGAAGAATGGATATCATTTTGTATGTGGATGGGCACGCTAAAAACCATGCTCTTACAGATAGTGCTTCTGTAAATTGGCAAGATTTACATCTTCACTGGGGCGGCACACTTTCAGCGGGGACTCACACTATCTCAGTTCGATCTAGTGCCACCAGTGCTGTTGGTTGCGGGAGAGCTTGGGGAGATATTATGACGTTAATCTTTGAGTGAGGTAGAGTGAATATCTTTCTCATGGAGTCCAAAGCTGAAGCTTTGGACGTTTAGAAACCCATTCCAAATTAAGGCGATAAATCGCCTACTACAAACGGGCCGCTTGCCGCTTTGGACGTGCCAAAGTTCATCATCGGTTAATGCAACGGCATAAGGCGCGTTACCAACAAGGATTGAATATAAGCAAGGATTTTTGTTGATTAAATTCGTTTATCCGCGTAATTCGTTGTACTGTACTAATCGAAATGAAATCAATTCGTTTAGCCGCGCAATTCGTTGTACTAACCGAAGAAATCAATTCGTTTAGCCGCGCAATTCGTTGTACTAAATGACTCAACCCAATTCGTTTAGCCGCGCAATTCGTTGTACTAATCGGAATAAATCCGTTTATCGGCCCGTAATCCGTTGTACTAATCGAAAGAAATCAATTCGTTTATCCGCGCAATTAGTTGTACTAATCGACATGAAATCAATCCGTTTATCGGCCCGTAATCCGTTGTACTAATCCGCGTAATTCGTTGTACTAATCACCCTTCAAAGGCGATAAATCGCCTACTACAAACGCAAACGATTGGAGTCCTGCCAAACTAAAGTTTGGACTCCAAACGACGAGTGCCAAACTAAAGTTTGGACTCCTGACTAACACACCTTTGATAAATAGAAAATGCCAACAATTCAAATTCAAGCTCAATTAATTGTCCTTTGATGATTTATTAAGCGCGGTAGAGCAATTAAATCCATTTGAATGAGTAACAAGGATTGAATATAAGCAAGGATTTTTGTATATTACTCTACTAAATTCGTTTATCCGCGCAATTCGTTGTACTAATCACCCTTCAAAGGCGATAAATCGCCTACTACAAACGAGCCTACTACAAACGGGAGAAACTCCATGAAAGACTTTTTAATAATAGCGCAGCGTCCTGATAAAATCAACAACTTATCTATTGCAGAAACAGAACGTCAATTTTATGAACAATTGTCACCCGAACTGGGCACTACCCTCGTTTATCCACGAAACGCCAGCCACAGAACATTTCGCGGTGTCGTCACTCGGCAAGAAGGCCTGAAGATTTCCGTCTGCAATCCAGACTTTCCACCACATTTCAACAATGGTGATTTTCCCAACTTGCTGTTTTTCAAACAGTCTCTTGACGCTCACACGCTCCGTTTGATTTTTACCAATCCCGACGAAGGTGGACAACGGCTAATTGCGATTTACCACGCCGTTACCAGCCCCAGAGGCATAAACATCCTCGCTCAGAAAAACATTCTGTTTGGCGGTAACGACAACCTCTGGCAACACTATTCCGCCCTGAGCCAACATTTATTCATTCAAGAAATAGGCGATTTCCCTGCGAATTCCGACGATTGTTATTTGAATGTACAATCAGTTCAAACTCTCATGCCTAACGACGACGATGAAGTCTGGCTGAATCCGATTTGTTTACGTTTACCGCTGACGGGGGGTGAATTGCATTTATGGGCAGAAAATACACAACCGCTCTGGTTAGAACCACTGTTTCCCTCTGAACAAGCGCCCCGAATCCAATTTTATCAATACGGCGACAAACAAATTCAAGCCCGAAAAACCGCCCGAAAACCGGCCGAACACCTCAGCCGACTCGAAAAACTCATTTGGAGCGACACCGATTATTATCACCGATGGCAAGCCTTTGCCGCTTTAGACACGTTACAAGGGCACTTTCACATTGATAACAACAAACAACGATACTATTGGCAAGCACCCGACGAGTTAAATCCGATGGATCGCTACAACGCTCGCTATAATGCATGCTACAACGCGCGTTACTTTGCCAACTATTGGTTAGAACGCTGGCATGGCGAAGAAGTCACCGAGTCTCCTCTCAGCGACGCGATTCACCCCCCCTCCTACACCAAAGACTTTCGTTATGCCGCTGGCACGGGATGGCTACCATTGAAAAACAATGCCTGTCAAAACCGAGAAACCCTATTCAACTGTTTTGGGCTTCTCAATAAACCCGTCTATCAGGTTATTCAAGCCGTGCTTGAACGTTGCCCCAACAACCACAGTGCTCACCAGATACATCACGGCTATCTCACTGTCCATGATAACCAAGGCGACGAATATGCCTTACGATTCAATGCCCAAGCCTATTTATATGAATTTGCCCAGCGCTACATCATACCCTTTTCGCAGATATCCATTGATTTTCCGCCGGCCGAGTTTAGCAAAAAAGAACAAGCCATTGAACTGTGCAAAATTCAACAAGCGTATTTTAATGAGGCCATTAAAGAGTTACACTTTGATCCGATTTATTCCACCTTTCACGGCGCACGCGGTTTTTTCCAACGCTTGGCTGAATCTCTCGTCAAGGGCTTGCAAGAAAATGATCAAGTTCAAGCCTTAAACCTCGGCTGGTGGAATCACTGGCATGACTGGCTCTACAAAAACACCACAACGAGCACCTTCAGATTTCATCTACCAACCGATCAACTCGGCCCTCGTGTCGGCCACGCCAAAGTCGGAAAAACAACCTACTTAGGAGGACACAATCTCTACAAACAAGACAAAACAATGTGTTTTTGAGTCCAAGGACTCCAAACAAGGAGTCCAAACTTTAGTTTGGCAAGACTCCAAGGAGTCCAAACTTTAGTTTGCGAGGTTTCGTAGGGGCAATCCCTTGTGGTTGCCCTTAACTTAATGGCATTGAGTGATACGTGGGCCCCGGTTATTAACCTATTTTTTGGCAGGTTTTTGGACTATTTTGAGGGCCATAAAATATTTTGGAGGTTTTCAAATTAAGTTATGGCCCTCTGTCGCGCTTACCGTTTGACACAATCAGGAATTTTTAATGCCCTTTAGGGTACTTAAGCTTTCAGATGGCTGCCAAATAAATTCCCGTACCACACGCATTGAGGAAAAGTACTTAGTATTTGAATTTTGCGAGAGGTGGCGTGTTTTTAAACTTGACAATCTTCTTTCCTTGGAGTCCAAAGCTTCAGCTTTGGACGAAACTAGGGGTGTCGCCTGAGGTGATGAAAAGGAGGTTCCAACGGGTTCTAAAACTTGAGCCAATTTTTATTCTGCTTCAGTTTTATTATTTAAAAAAAAATCATTTAAGTATTCTTTAATTATCTCGCTCCGCTCGTTACTACGTTTCATTAATCATTAATCATTAATCATTAATCATTAATCATTAATCATTAATCATTAATCATTAATCTTGTACTCCATAGACAAGCGTACAAAATTTTGGTATAAATATCCGCTCTTTTCCGGCTCGGCTCTCAGTCAATAATTCGTTTATTTCCCAATTCGTTGTACTCAATCCGTTTATTCCGTTAATCCATTGTACCAAGACAAGGATAAAAAATGAATCCAAACAAACGCTTAACCATCATCGGCAAATTTCGCCTCAACGATGACAAACCCGAATACCGTTTTTGCAACGACGGTAGCGAGGACAAATACCCGCTCAATCCTGAGCAATTGTTTAAAACATTGCAACCCCAATTGTGCTTTGTGCCGGAAAACACCAAAAAAATTGGTGACGCGGCCTTTAACGCCTATAAGATTTTAACACCCCTACAGGCACACCAACAAAATCGGCCTTTAGCCTCCATGCGGCCTTTGGCGGTAAAACCCGATAGTCCCTTTTTTAAGATCGAAAGTGACTCAAAATTGCCTCAATATCACGCCATACAAAAAGAAGGCGGCCGTTTATTCAAGGTGTTACTGACTGATCTCAATCAGGTAGCCCGTTTTTATCAGGTGACCAAGCGGCGTGGTATGACATCTTTCTCAGTCATCCCGACTTGACAACGACCCTGTTGAAATACCTCACCGCCTATCCTGACGACGTTGCCAAAATACAACAACAATTCCAGAATGTGTTGCAAACCGCAACTGAAGGCAAAGCGCAGTGGATTGATCATGGCGATGAGTATCGCAAAGCCCTATCCCAAGCACTGGAGATGTGTCGGCAAGCCTTAGAGTCTGGCGACGACACGCTGACAGAGATTGCCAATCAGCAACGCGACATGGAATGGTTAGTCAATTATGGCCGCCAAAAGTACCAAGAGTACAATATCAGCGAGGCTTTTGATGAAGCCGCCGATAACTTTGCCCATTATTACCAACTCTTTCGTAAGCATTCGGACAACTTGCACCGCTTTTTACGCAGCGGCCCGTTGCATTCTTTCCTATTTTGCTGGTTAGCGAGTAAATACAAACAACACAGCAAAGGGAATGAAGTCACTGATGCCTGCCAAGTTATGTATCAAGAGGGCGTTGAAGGGCAAGGCAAAAAGCGACTCGTCGCCGAAAGCCGTGCCGAATGGCAAGACACCATCAACGTGATCAGAGAAGCCATCAGTCTTGAACAACTCCCAGATGAACAGCGACAGCAAATCACTAATCCCGATTTGTATGAAGCTGGCAGCGATGCCCTCGGTACCAACTTAATCAAAACGTTGGAAACGACGGGTAATTTTACTCGACGACAATTGGTGCAACAATGTGAAGACTTGTTTGTAGAAACGGCACTATTAGTGGGCGGTGCGATGGGCGATATTCTTCGCCAATTCAATGACCGTTTTGATGATTACATGGTGTTATACCACGCCATTCTCCGGCAACAAAGCGGTAGCAGCCCTGATGAGTTCAAAGAGGCGATGGGCAAAGCCACACTCAAAGCCATTTCGCCGCCACAACTGGACGAGATGACTGACCGTATTTTTGCCGAGTTATCCGGTGTCAAGAGTTGTACCGCGCAACCGGTTAAAAAGGAATTTCTTAAAGTCGTTACCGAAGATACCCAAGGTAAGTATTTCAAGGCCTATTTAGAAAAACAAGGCGAAATTGAGGCGACTAGCATAAAATTGCGCGAAGCCTATCGCTTACGACTGGGTATGGACATTGATGCGGCTGGCAATTACAACACCTCGCAAATAGGAACAGCGGGGATTGCGACGCTGCACGAAATCCCCGATATCACTGAACACGCGGCAAGACAAGAAGCTCAAAGAGCCAGACTGGAACACCAAGTTCAGCCAGATATCCCGTTTCAAACCACCTTGCGTGAAGGGGTGCCAAGTGGCGAATATCAAATCAAACGAGAAAACGCGGTAATTGGCACCGCCACGGTGGACGATAAAGTACTGGAAAATACACTCATTACCATGTCGGGGCACTTTGAGGCCGATGAGAGAGACACGGTTAAAGAGGCCGAACAAATCATTGCGGTATCAACCTCAGATGATGCTCAGCGGTTTAGTTGGAGAAGCACCGATTATGAGGCGGTGGGCAAAGTCCTGAAATCCCCGCTAACAGACAATGCGCTTACCTTTAATAATGTCAAATTGCATCAAAGCGAAGGCGAGGTGCCGATTAAAGGTGATTATGAATTGCAAGTGGATGGAGACACGGTAGGCAAGGCAACCATAACGACGGAAACGCAGAATAATGCGGTGCCCACAATTGCTGGCACACTCAACACAGATGATTTAGACGCGATTGCGTCTGATGACAAACTCACCCTCTCGAAGGGTAAACAAAACTTTGACTGGCAAGCCAAAGAGCGCGATGACTTACTCCCTATTGTGCGCGAGTATCGTGGCTTAAAGCCGAAAGACGTGGCAGACAACGAATTATGGCAACAACAGGCCGAGACTGAAAAACAATTCGAGCACCTTGTAGGGCAAAGCCTCAAAGATCAAGATGATCTGATGATGCGTTTGCACACCTTGGTATTGGGAGAATACATGCTGGCGGCCCCAAAAGGCGCTATTGCGCTGGACACGGCTGATTTATCCAAAATGTCCGGCATGATATTTGACATGGTGCGGCATATCGGCAATCCTAATCTCAAAGAATTGTTTGAAAACCAACCCTCATCGGAATTGCTTGACGATCCCAAACGGGGCTTAAAGGCCATCAACCTGAGTAAATACTATCCCGTGTCCAAATCTAATGAGTTGAACACGGTGCTTCAGTATCATTACGAAGTCTGTGGGGATTTATTGTCCATCCGGGAGTATGTGCGCGATATTGATGAATTGCGCCGCGCTTTTAGCGCGTTGCGTCACGACAAAACGCTTGAAATACGCTTTATTAATCAAACGCTTGAAGAACATGTCAATTGTACCCAAAGCAACAACGAACTTTTGTTGTGCAACGACGAGACGAGGGATCATCATTCCTTGTTTGTTTACTTAACGGCACAAAGCGACGCGCAAAACGGATTGGCAAGCCTCAAGGCGCTCATGCCGGGCGACATTGGGGTATTAAGCCAAGCCGGTTGGCGTACCCAATTGCCGCTATTTGTCGCAAAACTAGAAAAAGTCAAAGATGAGACAAAAAAGAAACTCGTCGAAAAACCCATCAAGTCGGACGCGTTTCCACTGATTTCCCGCAAATCCCTGGCGTTGCCAGACATTTCAAAACTGAATTTGGGTTTCCATGGTGTGCCACTGCTTGAACTGTGCCTCAGTCTGATGACGAAAGTCGATTTTGGTCAATTTAGCGACTTTACCCGCAAAATTCAAAGTGACTTTGTGAAACTGAATAAAGAGGTAGAAGCCGCCGGCATTCCAGAAAAAGGCCAATCCATCAGCGAATACCTCAAAAACCTGTGGTTCACGCATCCTGTGTTGCGGAGTCATCTGATTTTCCTGAAATGGTTTAATTTGGGTTTGGAGGATTTAAAAACCAACGAAAACAGGCCGGCGAATTGGCGGCTAGGCAAGCGTTTTGGGAAGTTTCTAAAAGACGTTTCGTGCCGTTCCGATTGGGCGGAACAAGCTTTTGAAGGGTTGGAGCGCATTGAAGGCAAGTTCCCGTTGAAAGATTTCCAAACCAACATGGAGCCTTTATATGGCCCTTATGACAACTTGAGAAGAATTTCGCAAACGGATAGCCCACCTGGCATTGAGGCGGTGTTTGGTTTTGAAATTTCAGAGGATAACACCAATCAATCGTGGCCGCTGGTTAATATAAATTGGAAGAACTGGTATAAGGACAAAATATGACAAGTCGTTCTCCACCGCCAATAGCCAACCTTAAAGACATTTCAAGAACAAAAACGAGTTACCCCGAAGGGCTAAAATGGTAAAATGAATATCTCACATTCAACCCCGAAGGGGTTGTGGGGGTTGATTTTCAGAATTCCCCACTCCCCAGGTTGCACCACACTGCCATTAAGTTAAGCAACAAAACACCTACAAAAAGTATCAAACTGTAAGCGCGACAGAGGGCCATAACTTTATTTGAAAACATTTTATGGCCCTCAAAATCGATAGTCCAAAAACCCGCAAAAAGAATAGGTAAATAACAAGAACCCGCGTATCACGACTCTGCCAAACCCGCGGCGGCAGCCAAACACGACTGCGCGTGAGGCGATTACAAGCCTTGGTCCTAACGGGCCTTTTCCTTAACTTAATGGCATTGAGGTTGCAGGGGTGGTGAAAATAAATAATTAGCTTATGTAACAATTATATAAGCGACATAAACTCATTATTTCAATTTGTTTTTATGACTTATTTTCTTTTTGAGGAACAAAAGTGGGATCCTGTAATAGCTTCCTCGGAACTTGAGTCAAGCACCACCCCAGGTTTCACCAGTGGCTCTTAACATTCAACCCCTTCGGGGTTGTGAGGGTTGATTCGGTTGTCCCAAGTCCCCAGGTTTCACCAGTGGCTCTTAACATTCAACCCCTTCGGGTGGGATGTTAAATTTGGTTTGCTCTGTCTTTTTTCAGCCGATTTTTATGCGCTTTGTCATTTCTCACGCTCGTCGAAATGACATCAAAATTAGGGTAAAAAAAGTTTGACGACAGATTTAACACCCCAGCCTACGCGCCAAGAAACCGCGCAAATGACCGGTGTTGTCCTTTGCTCGTTTTGCTCGTGGCCCTGATTATCTGGGCTTTGGACAGCATTTTAGGGTGGATAGTACGGTTTTTTATTGGCCAAGGAGGTTAACAAATGGCTTGGCGTTGGTATGTTGTGCAAGTCTATTCGAGATATGAAAAAACGGTCAAACATTTTCTTGAAGACCGAATAGCAGACTCACGTAGCGAATTAAAAAAATGTTTTGGGTCGGTTCTAGTACCTACCGAAAAAGTCGTTGAAATGCGCGGTGGACAAAAACGTCGGAGCGAATGCAAGCTTTTTCCGGGCTATGTCTTCGTGCAAATGGATATGGATGAAATAGACGAGGAACAAACCGATGCCAATGGCAACCCGTTACTTTTAAGGAACGAAATTTGGCACCTAGTTAAAAAGGTACCCAAAGTCATGGGTTTCATCGGTGGTACCCAAGAACGACCGGCCCCCATTTCCGAACAAGAAGCCGAAGTCATTTTACAACGGGTTCGGGACGGGGCCGAAAAGCCTCGTCCCAAAATCTTATTTGAGGTTGGCGAAGTCGTGCGTGTTACTGATGGCCCCTTTACTGATTTTAATGGTGTCGTTGAAGAAGCCAATTACGAAAAAAACCGTTTACGTGTGGCGTTGCGGATTCTTGGACGCTCTACTCTCATCGATCTCGAGTTTGGACAAGTTGAAAAAGAATAACGTTTTTTTTAGAACATGCGAATAGCAAAGTCACATTGATACTTCGATTCTCGGAAACCGTTTTTGCTGGGCAAAAACAGCTATTACCATCGCGTCGTGATTTTCTGAATATAATGGATTTTGTTGAGACGTTATCAATTTGCCAATGCGGTTCACCCCGATGGGGTGAAACCGGTGGGTTTTGGCATGACATAAGCGCCACGTTGTTTGAATGTGAATGGCTTGAGTCGTGATAGAATCTATTAAAATTCAAGCCGTTATAGTTGTAACCCGTTACAATCAAGTGATTTTGTTTCGGGGTGTGTCCCATTTATCCGACAGATTTTGAGTTGTCTTGCGCTAAAAAATGAAAAATGAAAAATGAAAAATACTAAGGTGTCTTTCCAAAGCGGTTTTTTTGAGGGCCAGGTTGGCGAATTATGAAAATTTAAAATTTTAAAATTAAACTTTTTTATAAGTCTTTGTCCATTCTTCATTCTTCATTCTTCATTTTTCATTTTTTGAGGGCCCTATCGATAAAAACTTCCTACTTGGACAAGTGGGACACCCCTTGATTTCGCCATTACCGTCGCATCGCGTCGTTCCGTCGTTTTTCGCCATTTCAATTTCAACATTATCTTGACTATTACACAAAAAAACCAAGGATTTATTATATTTTGTCATGGCAAAAAAATTCGCTGCCGTAGTCAAACTACAAGTCAAAGCCGGGCAAGCCAACCCCAGTCCGCCCGTTGGCCCCGCATTAGGCCAACACGGCCTGAACATCATGGAATTGCAGTAAAGCATCCAATGCCCAAACCCAACACCTTGAACCGGGTATGCCTACACCGGTCGTTATCACGGCCTACAGTGATCGCAGCTAGACTTGTCCCTAAATAAACGTAACCCATTGAAAATACGAGACTGGCTCGACTAAAAATCAATAACTTAGCTTATTAAGGGACAACTCTATTAAGACCGCACCGGCCGCTATTTATTTTATAAAAAAAAAAGCGGCCGGCATTGAAAGTGGTAGCAAAACGCCACATACCCACAAAGTGGGCAAAGTTAAACGCTTTTTGTCAATTCTAGGATCGGAGAAATCTTAAACGCTTTTTGTCAATTCGACAAACGGAGAAATCTTAAAGGCTTTTTGTCAATTCTAGGATCGGAGAAATTTAAACTAAACGCTTTTTGTCATTTCGACAGACGGAGAAATCTTCAAGGTGATGTGTGAAAAAAGTGAGACATGACATAAAATTAGAATGAAAAAACTTGAGCATTCGGCGACAAATTTAATACCCCAGTTTTAAAGCCAGCCCCAACGGGGCGATATTAATATAAAAAACGCCCCTGGCTTGGGGCTGAGTATAACTTGATCCCACTTTTGTTCCTCTTCCGTCAATAAATAATAAAAATTTAAATATCATTAAACTCATTAATCATTAATCATTAATCATAGTGTAGGGGCAATCCCTTGTGGTTGCCCTACAAACCGTCATGTCGCGTAGGGGCAATCCTTTATGGTTGCCCTCACCGAAAAGCGGTACGATATGGCATTGACCTTCAGGGGGGTTGATTTTTCCCAATGATTTGGGGTTTTTCTTAAGGAGCAACACCATGATTTATACACTCACCAACACCACCGATGATGAAGTTATCACTTCTCATCTCAAGAGTTTTTGGCTTTATGTGGGCTTTTCAGTGGATCCAGCGACTGGCTGGATAACCGTCGGTTCTGGGTATGCGGCTTTTGATTACTCTGAAGACTCCAACAATTACACCAAACATCCACCCAATAACCTCCCACTAGAGGGCGCGAACAATTATGAGATCACGCATCATACCAATACCATCGAGTTATTTCATGCTCATTTGGTCAAAAGCTACAAGGCCGAATATGCCAATGAGGCCAAACGGCTGCATCTCGTGAAGTTTGATGATGCCGAACCGCACTCTTCTTGGTTTAAAGATGCCGATTATGATCCGGCTTTTGAGACACCGAAAAAGAACCGCGATAAGAATCCCTTTTTGAAACGGGAAGTGACATTCGACAGTATGACCGATCGGTATGTCTTCTCGGCCCACACAGCAGAGGATGAGAATGGTACCTCCACTCTCATGCTAACACTGCCCTTTTTGAAAAGCGCTTTATTTTCCAACATTCTTGCCACACAAAGCGACGCGTCGCACATGATGCCGACTTTTACGGTGAAAACTGACGCGGGAGAATGGAACTATTTTCAGGGTGCAACACCTTGGCCGGGGGCAGTGAATGGCTTTGTTATGGTTTGTCAAGGAGCGTTTAAGGCGATAGATGTCAATTTATGTGCAGAAGATTGGCTACCACAGGATGGGGCCTTTACTGCAAATGATAACACGCTCTTCAAGGAACTGATGAGAACGACTCACCAAAATACCCGTTTTACGCGCACGGCCGAGACGGTTGACGATACTACCGAGACAGCAGCCTTTAAGGGCAGCTTAGATAGGCCGGTAGAAATCTTATACCTTGACGGGCTTAACTCAAAAGGCCATAAGGTCGTACCGCCACTCTTAGTGGTTTAAGTCTTTAGTTTGGCAGGCGTCCAAACCGGAGTCCAAACTCAGGAGTCCAAACTTTAGTTTGGCACTCGTCCAAACGGTCAAAGTGCCACTATGAATATTACCTTAAACGATAATAACTACCCTGTTTATAAACCAAAATTAGTACTAGAAACCAATTCATGCCCAAAGGTAGAACTCCTTTTCGGGCACTCTGAGTACCCACCTTTGCCAGAGCGGATTAAACTCGCCAGTACCAATACCACTTTGTCATGGGATAGTGGTGAACTGGACTTACAAGTTGTTGGTTTTAAAGACAACACCAGTGACTATCCGTTGATAATGACTGGCCTCATTTTGCCAGAAACCTTACAGACATGGTTTAAAGGAGGCAAAGAGCGAGAATCTCCGTTAATTTACCAAAAAAATGAAATCACGGCCCCAGAAACCGGCGCGGTATTTTTTACTAGGCTATTGAACGACAAAATTGTTCTCCGCGAAGGAGAAAAAACTATCTTAGACGATAAGATATTTCCCACTTCCTCCTTTGCCACTTTTTGGCGGCCGCCCAAGCAAGATAATTTTAGCTGGTTATGCCATCTTATTGAATTTATTCGTAGTCAAGCACCGAGCATTAAAGGCTGGGCCGCGTTTCAATCGGACTCAACACCGCTACGACTGGTGAGTATGTGCAGTGGCGAAGCCCTTGAATTGGATGAACAATGGAAACCGCGTGGACAATTTCCCACTCACCGCTATGCAGGACAAGCTTGGGCGCAAGGGTATTTTGAAATAGTTCGCCTTTTTTCCTTAGAACATCCATTAGATTTATTGCCAGAATTAGTCAAGATAGGTAAACAAGATACTGACTTAATTAATAACAGTGCGCTTGGAGACGATAAAAAAGAGCTTGTATTACTGCCGGGGCCTGTCAAGTTTTATGATCGAGAATACTTTTGTCGTGCCGTGACTTATGAATTTCCAGAAAACGCGCCTGAATTTCCAGATGTCTCAGCTACTTTAACCTTAACAGAGAGCCGTCAAACACCCAAAGCTTCTCCACTGGCTTGGCAAACGGTAGCGTGTCGCTTCCAAGGCTGGGAAGAAAACGCCAAAGAACAGAAATATATCAAATTGAAATTGGACAATGGAATGGTTGCTAACAGTGAGGGTGATCCTGACGAAAGCAAGTTTCTCTATGCCCAAGTGCTATCACCGACGGCACCACGAGAAGATTACCACGGTTTTTATGTCAAATACCAAAAAGACGATAGCATGAATTGTCTATTGATACCGGGCGGCTTACCCACCGTGCTTGGCAGTAGCCAACTCTACAATAAGGAATTTGAAGAAAAGGCCGATTTAATCATTCACGCCGAGCATATCGCCATGAGTAGCAATCAAGTGACAATAGAAGCGAAGGAACAAGTCAGTATTAAGGGCGAAAAAGTGGTTAAAATGGGGAATAAGGTTGAAGTGGGTTCAGATTAGTACGATTAAACAGAAATTCTTTACCCTGAAGGGGTAAAATGTGAATAGCCACAGGTGGAACCTGTGGTAAAGGTATCGGACACGCGCCAACTCATTCCCGATATGTCAATGCGAATTAAGGGTTAAATTGAATCTTATAAATTATTGTAAGTGGAAAAATAAACGCGCTTTGACGCGCTTTGACGCAAGAGATATTTTAGGGTTATTTAGACTACCTGATTTAGGGGCCATAAAATGTTACGTCGGCAAAAGTACAGCGAAGCGAAACTTTTGCCGACGTGAATGGTTTCAAAT
>NBMI01000242.1 GCA_002085445.1 Candidatus Parabeggiatoa sp. nov. 2 | reverse complement strand
ACTTTTTTCGCGCTTTAGCCGATGAGACGCGCTTACGTTGTGTTGTCTTGATACAACAAGCCGGGGAGCTATGTGTGTGTGAATTAACGTATGCGCTTAACTTGTCACAGCCTAAAATTTCTCGACATTTAGCCACCCTAAAAGCGGCAAAAATACTGCAAGATCGACGTGAAGGTCTCTGGGTTTATTACGACTTACATCCTGAACTCCCGTCTTATATTGTGAAAGTTTTACAAGAAACCGTTTTGGGTATCCAAAATCTCAGGCCTTTTTGCACGGATAAAAAAAATCTTGCCCAAATGCCTAATCGGCGGGGCGCACGTTGTGGGCTTGAATAAATACAAGGCAAAACTGTGACGCATTTTTTTTGGGAACGGGGTTGAATTGTTATATATGTATATCCATATATATCTATGTCATATACAATTATCTTAATAATTTTTTGGGAAATAAGGTTTATTTATATATGTATATCCATATATAGCTATTGCTATATATAATGACTTCTTCAAATTTGATTAAAGGAATAAAACAATGAGCGCACAATGTGAAACAGCCGCAAAATCAGCCACAGGCAGCGATCCCTTAGGTTTATTTGGACGTTACCTAACCGTTTGGGTGGCTTTATGTATCGCCCTTGGCATCGGGTTAGGCAATCTGGTTCCTGATGCGTTTGCCTTTTTGAGCCGCTTGGAAGTCAATCATGTCAATTTGGTGGTTGCCATCTTCATTTGGGTGATGATTTACCCCATGATGGTGAGTGTGGATTTCAATTCACTCAAACATATTGGGGAACGCCCCAAAGGTTTGATTGTTACCTCTGTCACTAATTGGTTCGTTAAGCCGTTTACGATGGCGGCTTTGGGTCTGTTGTTTTTTCAAGTGTTTTTTGTGGATTGGGTAGATCCCAGTAATGCGAAGGAATACATCGCTGGGATGATTTTGCTGGGTTCGGCCCCTTGCACCGCGATGGTGTTTGTTTGGAGCCAACTGACTAAGGGCGATGCCACTTATACCCTTGTACAAGTGTCTTTAAATGACATCATTATGATATTCGCTTATGCGCCCATCGTAGCATTTTTGTTGGGCATAGCGGATGTGGTTGTTCCTTGGGAAACGTTATTGTTGTCTGTGGTGTTATATGTCGTTATCCCATTGATAGCCGGTTATTTTACTCGCGTTCAATTACTCAAACGGGGAAACGAGGAGCAAGTGACGCAATTTACCGAAAAGCTCAAACCTTGGACTATCATCGGTTTATTACTGACAGTGGTATTACTGTTCGGTTTTCAAGGCAAAACGATTCTTGAGCAACCCTTTATTATTTTATTGATTGCCATTCCATTGATTATTCAAAGCTTGGGCGTTGCTTTGATAGCCTACACTTGGGCATGGCTGTGGCGTGTGCCTATTGAAATTGCCGGCCCGGTGGCCTTAATCGGCTCATCCAATTTTTTTGAATTAGCCGTTGCGGTGGCAATTAGTTTATTTGGACTTGATTCAGGTGCGGCATTAGCAACTGTCGTCGGTGTACTGGTAGAAGTGCCAGTCATGCTGTTTATTGTGTACCTTGTCAATGGTACGCGAAGCTGGTTTACTTGGGAAAAAGCGCATGTTTGAGCAACTCGCTAATTTATTAGTCTATCAAATGGGTGGTTTATCACCCGAAAGTCATTTAGGCACTGTCCTGCATTTCTTTGTTATGGATACAGCAAAGATTTTTGTGATGCTCATTATTATCATATATATCATGGGTTTATTTAGAACCTTGTTGAGTCCAGAAAAGGTGCGTGACTATATACGAGGGCGTTCTAAAGCATTGGCTCGCACTTTGGCAGTTACTTTGGGAGCCGTAACTCCTTTTTGCTCTTGTTCCTCAGTGCCACTTTTTATTGGCTTTGTAGAGGCAGGGATTCCACTTGGTGTGACTTTTTCCTTTCTCATTGCCAGCCCCATGATTAATGAAGTCGCTGTGGTGCTGTTAATGGGCATCATGGGATGGAAATTGACTCTACTTTATGTCATAGCCGGTTTAACAGTCGCTTATGTAGGCGGAGCGGCGATGGAACGTTTTCACCCCGAAAGATGGGTTGAAGATTATGTTTGGAAAATCCAAATGGGACAAGTTGTCCAACCGGCCGTTGATACTTCGCTACAAGGGCGGCATGAATTTGCCATCAGTGAAGTCAAAGAAATTGTTGGGCGTATTTGGCTATGGGTATTAATTGGCATCGGTGCCGGTGCGCTGTTTCATGGCTATTTTCCACAAAGCTGGGCTGAAAGTTTAACGGGTAGGGATAATTTCTTAGCCGTGCCAATGGCGGTGATTTTAGGTGTGCCCTTATATTCTAATGCGGTAGGTGTTATTCCTTTAGCCGAAGCGATGCTTACCAAAGGTGTTGCTATCGGCACCACCTTAGCATTAATGATGAGTATCGCCGCAATTTCTTTACCCGAACTATTAATTTTGCGTAAAGTGATTCGTTTACCCGGCTTATTGCTATTTGTGTCGGTGTTGACGATTGCGATTATTTTAGTCGGTTGGACATTTAATTTACTGAGTTTTGGAGGAAATCCATGAAATATATCAAAGTGTTAGGTTCAGGCTGTGCCAATTGCAAAGCCACGTTTGCTCGAATTGAAAAAGTTGCCCAAGAAAAAGGGGTGGAAATCACCTTAGAGAAAGTTGAAGATATGGCACAGATTATGTCTTATGGGATTATGTCTACACCCGGCGTGGTGATTGATGGTGAAGTGGTACATGCGGGTGGCGTTCCTGAACAGAAAAAAATTGAAGCGTGGTTATAAAACCCATTTGAAGTTCAGCAAGCGTAGCACGGGTAAAACTCACCTTGGACATCGTTTTACTCGTTCTTCGTTTGCAACACGGTTTTAGGAAAAGTATGAAGCATTTGGTAAAATCGCCAAATTATCAGATACTTGGAGACCATTTGACTCAATTTTTAGACTCGCCAAGTGCTTATCCGGTATCTAGTCAACTTGAGCAAGAAATTCAGGAAATCAGGCAAGAAATTCAGGAAATCAAAGAACGAAATCTTCGTGTAGAGGCGGATAAGGCTTGGGAAACAAGTCAAGCTCGAATCATCATTATTTCAATCTTAACTTACGGACTCATAGTCTTATTCTTCATAATAGAAGAACTTCCACAACCCTTTATCAATGCGATTATTCCAACAATAGGATTTATTTTATCCACTTTTACAGTGCCGTTTTTTAAACAACTCTGGATAAAGTATATCTATAAACGCTAAACTTCTAGGAGTTTTTCCAATGACAAAAAAACAGAAAGTCTTATTTATCTGTGTGCATAACAGTGCCAGAAGCCAAATGGCTGAAGCTTGGCTGAATCATTTTTGTGGTGAACAGTTTGAGGCGGAAAGTGCCGGTTTATCACCGGGCACACTGAATCCTCTCGCCGTGAAAGTCATGCAAGAAGTGGGCATTGACATTTCACACAAACAGACACAAGCCGTTTTTGATTTAGTCAAGGCTAGTAAAATGTATGCTTATGTGGTGACGGTGTGTGATGAAAGCAGTGCCGAACAATGTCCCACTTTTCCGGGCGTGGCTAAGCGATTGCATTGGGGTTTTCCTGATCCGTCTGCTTTGACGGGGACAGAAGAAGAAAAACTGGCCAAAACGAGAGAAATTCGTGATTTGATTAAAGTTAAGATTGAGAATTGGTGTCAATCGCTTTGTGCGTCATAATTCGTATGGGTGCTAACTAAAACTCACGGTTCGGTGGTTCCGTGCCTATAAAAAACAATAAGTTAAATTTTTTCTACCTCATTTTAAAGACCCTAAAAAATAAGTGATATTTATAACTCATTGATTTTTATGAAGCCAAATCTTAATTTCTCCTCCAGAACTACCGAACCGAGGGTAAAAGAGGAACAATAAAAGAAACGACAAGGATAATTATAAGCAAACATCTATTTATCCTTTCTTATATTAAATCTCTGTTGTTCTTTATTTTATTTCGTAAAGTCTTGACATTCTCGAAAAATACGGTGTTGGCAGGTTTGACATTGCTCAGCATCTAAGCGTTTAAAAATGTTGGCTATCGCCGGTTCCTTTGAACTAAACACGTTATTTTCACCCATTTCATCCAAATAACCGCCCTGCCGTAAAATTTTTTCGGCTTCCATCTTGAGTCCACATAAATACAAACTGCCGCCTTGCGCCTTCCAATTTTTGGATTCTTGAACCAACATTTCACCCCCGGCCACATCAATAAAATTGATGGCATCTGCAATGATTAAAATATGAGTGATGGTAGACTCTTTTTCCGTCATTTTGTGCAAAGTGCTTGAAGTATAACTGACGGCTCCGAAGAAAAGGGAGCCATCAATACGAACGATTTTTAATTGTGGGCATTCTGGTAGCGGTTTACGTTCAATATTCGTCAAGTTTCGCCGACTTTCTTCAGGATTCGGGGCCAAGGTGACGATCTTAGGACGTGCGGTTCGGCTCAAGTAAAACACAAAAGAGAGTAAAATGCCGGCATAAATGGCAAACTCTAATTCTAAAAACAAAGTTGCCAAAAAAGTCACGAGCAATACGCTGGTTTCTGAACGGCTGGCTTTAATAATTCCTTTGATGTGATGGAAGTCAATCAAGTTATAACCGACTAATAGGATGATGCCCCCCATCGCGGCAAGAGGTAAGTAAGCGCTTAATGGCGCGATGAGTAAGACAGTCAGTGCGAGAAAAACGGCCGCAAAAATGGCCGATAAAGGTGTTTTGGCACCGGCTTGGTAATTAATGCCGGAACGGGTAAATGAGCCAGAACCGGCATAACTAGAAAAGAAACTGCCAACCATATTGGATAAGCCTTGCCCAATAAACTCTTGATTACCATTAATATGTTGATGAGATTGGGTGGCAACAGAACGAGCAATGGAAACCGCTTCAATCAAACCCAATAGTGCCACGGCTAAGGCTTCTGGGGCTAATTGACGTATTGTCGCTAGAGAAAAATCAGGTAATGATAATGGGGGTAAATGGGCGGGCATTTCCCCTACTAAATGAACCCCATGCGCTTCACCATTGAGGATAAGGCTGACTAAACTGCCAAAAATCATCGCCAGCAACATATAGGGTAGGCGGGGCAAGAAACGTTTGAAGAGTAGAGCGGATATTAGGGTGGATAATGCCACTGTCAAGATATAATAATTAATATCACCTATCTGGTAAAAAACATCTACCCAAGTATGTAAAAAAGATTCCCCTTTAGGGACATACACACCCAATACATGTTTCAATTGACTGGTCATAATCAGAATGGCAGCCCCAGCCGTAAAAGCGATGACAACGGAGTGAGAAACAAAATTGACTAAGGTGCCTAGACGCGCCAAGCCAAAGGCGAGTTGGTAAACACCGGCTAAAAAGGTAAGTGTTAAAGCGAGACTGATAAATTCCGCACTACCCGGCTCAGCATGGTGACTGATAGCCGAAAAAACGACAATGGAAATGGCTGTCGTTGGGCCTGAAATCAGATGGAGTGAGGAGCCAAATAGGGCTGCCACAATGGGTGTGATCATTGCCGTATATAACCCGTACTCAGGCGGTAGGCCAGCAATCATGGCAAAAGCCACACCTTGAGGTAGCACAATCACCGCACCGGTTAAACCGGCGAGTAGATCAGCCCGTAAACTGTCACGCCCAACGAGGGGCCACCAAGCTAAAAAAGGTAAAAATATTTGTAACATATTTTTTATATCTCCATTTATTAAATAAATGGTAGTCCTGAAATGTGGGTGATATATCACCTTTATGCACCACTACCAAATAATCAAATCAATTAATGTTCCCACCCTAACATCAAACCAAATGAACATAACCACAAAGTGAACAAATACCCCAATCTGTGATAATAGGTGTAATCGCCACCGCACTGGTACTAAGGTTGCAAGTCCTAGAAATGTCAATGTCCAGGTGATAAGATTAAAGACGAAATTAATTTCAGTTCGCTAAAGGAAAAAATAAATAATGAATATACTCACGATAATATTTATTTACAACGAGATGGGAACAAAACCGGACTCATTCGCTTATTGACTATTTCTTAAGTGTATTAACGTTATTAGAATTTGTAGGGCAAAGTAATCTCTCTGGTGAGACCGATGCAGGGCTTTATGCAGGTGATCATAACCGTGAAACAAAACGACCTACCGCGGAAACTTGACTCACTGCTTTTAAGAACATCGACATGGTTATTATTCCACAAGTTCAGAACACATTGTATCATTTTACACCTTTGAGTTCACTACAACAACGTCTTTTGAAATTGCTCGGTTTCCCACAGACAATTTACACACAACTTGTGGAAAGCCATTTCTTATAACTGGTAAAAAATGGCTAAAGTCAAATCTGAGAACCCCCTGACAATTGGTCGAGTTGCTCGCCAAGCGGGGGTAAATGTTGAGACGATTCGGTACTATCAAAAACGTGGCCTTATTCAAGAACCTTCAAAACCGGTTTT
>NBMI01000241.1 GCA_002085445.1 Candidatus Parabeggiatoa sp. nov. 2 | reverse complement strand
ACTTCGCTATGCGACGTTTATTAACGCACGGGGACAAGACGGCTCTGTTTCTGGAAAGACTTCTGGAAGCAACCCGCTTGGTTGAATCGTGAATTAAGCCGTGGTTTCTATAATCACAAATTAGATAGCAGGAGTAGAGAAATGCGTAAGAACAGAATATTAGGTGTTGCGATAGCAGCAGCACTTTCTTTACAAGTCGGTGTTGCACAGGCGGCGGGTAGTTTTAAGAATGTGAGTCAAGCTTCCACCGGAACGGTAGATGCGGCAGCGGGGGATGGAAAAATACTGACGGATAATATTCTAGTGGCGAGTTTTGATAATATCTCCAGTGGGAGCTTGCTGCTAGATGTGCCAGCTACTGGTATTATCTATGCCACGGAATTGTTTGGTGGTGAGAGTTCCCCAACGCTACCGAAAACAAAGATGGCCGCGGTTCTGTACACCGTAGATGGACCGATTGACAAGAACTTCAATATGAGGTTTACGTTGAGTGCCGGGAAATTTGCCGAAGATCCCAACTTGGCCATCTCTGATAAGGATAACGACTACAAAACTCTCATCGGTAAAACGAGTGGTGGCAAGGGCTCAAACTCGGTGAACTTTTTTGTGAGCGCGCAAAGCAATAAGTTGGGAACTGACGACCAACTGATGTTGGCCTATCAAATCACTGAGGCCAACGAAGCATTAGCCACTGGCGGATTCGTTAAACTGACTGCCGAATTAAAAACCCCTAGCGATCTGCCAGTCAACCCGCCCAGAGAGGTAACGATTGCCACTTCCAAACAGGCCGTCACGGCCGAGTTGACCATAGAAGACACCGGAACGGTGAAGATTTCTGTGTCTGATAACAGTAAAAAGTTTACCGGCAACGGTAATCCTTTTGTCAGCGAAACCACGGCACGGATAGGTTACCTTAAGATTACCAATCATAGCGGTGGTAGCGGCAATCCCAATATTATGGGGTCAGATGGTGAGACTCTGTTTAAGGTCGGTGAAACGGGCGATGGCGCACTCAACGTGACAGGTGAAAGCACCGGTTCCACGCTGGTGATAAGCGGTGGGCAATTTGCGGCCTCGAAAACGGCACCTGGTCAAGTCTTTCTCAACGCAACGACTGCTAAGGTAGTGGCTAATCCGGTTGAAGACGAAGCCGCGACCTTCAAATTGACGGATGCAGATTTTCCGAACCTCAGCACTGACACTAACATCGCTATCCAGATGACAGCCGATGGTTCGACGGCCATTAACACGGTAGAAAATCAACCGGAAGCGACGCTGAAGCTTGACTTCAAGGAAGCCTACGTGAAAGACATAGAAGTAGGGCCGGTCAAACTGCGACAAATTGGCAAGGATGGCACGGTGTGTGTTGTTTATATCGTACCGGCCTCGTCAGTTGCGATAGAAAAGATCAACATCCGTATTACCAATGACTCCCAAGAGGCCGGCACATTGGAAGGCAAGTTATATAATACAGAGACCGGCGACTTGATAGGCTCAGGCTTTTTGAATGGGACGGACGATCCGCTGGGTGCCGGTAAAACGGTCGTTTACCAAGCGACGCACTTAGAGGATAAAATCGGGACATGGGAAGGCCGCGCCATGTTGGAAATCATCTCCACATTACCTAGTTTAGAAGTGCTACCACTGATGCGTAATCAAAGGGACAGAAGTCTGCTGACCAATATCGGTAAGGGAGCGACGGGCAGTAGTTGCAGCCGATAACAGGCGGTCAAAAAGTGCAGCAATCGCATGACGAGTGATTGCTGTATCAAACAAATTAATAAGGTGGCTGAAAAGTCACCTTTTTTTTTCATCTGTCTGAATCAGAATTTTAAGAATTTTAGAATTTTCAGAATAAAACCTTTAGAGTTGTCAGAAAATAAGGGTTTTGTTAGCTTCCCTCCTTCCCTCCAGGTAGATACACCAATGCCATATCGTACCGCTTTTCGGTGAGGGCAACCATAAAGGATTGCCCCTACATTACATAACGGTTTGTAGGGGCAATCCCTTGTGGTTGCCCTTAACTGGCTATATTAATGTCGTACCAAAGGGGCTTTTCTATTAGCCCCAACGGGGCGTGTTATTAAAGCCAGGGGGCAACGTCCCTGGCTTTCTTATTCAACACTCTGCCAAGATAAATCTGGCCGACTCCAACACTTTGGGTGAATTTATAGGAGATGGAACCATGCGTAATCACAGACTCTCAATCATAAAAATTGTTATAGCCGCTGCACTTTCTTTACAAGTGAGTGTTGCACAGGCTGCGGGTAGTTTTAGGAATGTGAATTCGGCTACCCACGGTGATATAGTAGCAGCAGCGGGTAATCCTGCTGAAAAAATACTTAATGGCGGCATTCCGACCGGAACTTTTGATAACATCTCAGAAGGGAATGCGGTGATAGATGTCCCAAACGGCGGCATCGTCTATGCCACCGAATTGTTTGGAAGTGAAAGTACTCTAAGTCTACCAAGCACTAAAAAGGCCGCGGTACTGTACACCATAGATGGAAAAGTTGATAGGCACTTCAATATACTCTTCACCTTGAGCGACGGAAAATTTGCGGGTGATCCCAAGTTAGCAATCTCTGATGCGGCTAACAAATATACGACGCTTATTGGTAGAACGAGTGGTGGCAATAACGCCAACTCGGTGACATTTTTTGTTGAAGCCGGAACCAAAAACTTAGCGGATGGAGACCAACTCATGTTGGTTTATCAGCTCAAGGAACTCAACACGGCATTAGCGACACCTGATAGACAAATTGAACTAACGGCCGAATTGAAGACCCCCAGCAGCGATCTTCCTCTCAATCCGCCCCAAAAGGTAACGCTTGCAAGCGCTAAACAAGCCGTCAAGGCCGAGTTAAAGTCAGAAAACACCGGAATTGTAAAAATATCAATCTCCAATGACCGTAAAAAGTTGACTGGCAGCAGCGGTGGTGCTTATATCAACGAAACCACGGCCCAGATAGGTTTCCTAACGATCACCCATTTCAGTACCGACACCAATCAAATTATGGCATCCGATGGTGAAACTCAGTTTAAGGTAGGTGAAGGGACTGATAGCGTAGTGACTACAGGTTCAGAGGAGAAAGGCTCTAAGCTAACGATCACTGGTGGGCAATTTGACGCCTCAAAAACCTTACCGGGCGAAGTGTATTTGTATATCGACGACAGTACAAAGATAAAGGCTAATGTCACTAATGACAATATCGCCACCTTTCAATTAGATGATGCCAAGTTGCAGACGCTCAGCACCGGCAATGACATAGCTATCCGCATGACAGTTGACGGTTCTACGGCAATTAACACCGTTGAAAATCAGCCAGAGGCGACACTCACAATAGATTTCAACAAAGACGACATCACAGACATAGGCCCATTATCGAAACCGCTACGACAGATTCACAAAGATGGTACAGTCTGTGTCGTTTACATTGTACCGGCCCCCGGAATTCCGATAGAAAAGATCAACATCCGTATTACCAATGATTCCAACGTTGATGGTGCGGTATCAGGCCGGATGTATAACGAAGACGGAAAACTGATAGGCTCAGCCCCTTTAACAGATACTGTGCTCAAGGCCGGTGAAACGCTGTACATTAACGCGACGGATTTGGAAAAGAAATTTTCCTGGACGGGACGCGCTATGATGGAAATCACCGCCGCATTACCCAAGATAGAAGTGCTGGCACTGATGCGTAATCAAAAGGACAGGAGTCTGCTAACAAATCTCAGTCAAGGCGCAAAGGGGAATAGTTGCACGGCTCAATAAAAGCAACGTTTAAGTGCCAACATAGACTCCAAACCTTTAGATTTAGAGAAGGAATCCAAACCTTTAGGTTTAGAGATGGAGTCCAAACCTTTAGGTTTGGACGGCTGCTGGTTTTGCCAAAGCTAAAGCTTTGGAGTCCAGAAAACCTGAGAAGGAATCCAAACCTTTAGGTTTGGACGGCTGCTGGTTTTGCCAAAGCTAAAGCTTTGGAGTCCAGAAAACCTGAGTGAAGTATATTACCAATAACCAATAACCAAACTCATGTCACCACGCTGGATTTTTATAATTGGCTGCTACAATTCAGGCACCACCTTATTGGAGCAAATTATTCACCAACACCCCTCCATTGCCGGTTTACCAAATGAAGGACAATTTTTAACTGACGCACTTATCACGCCAAAAACAGTCGGAGTTCCGCGTTTATGGGCCGAAAAACAAAACTTATTTCGCTTTGCACCAGACGAAAAAAGTGATGAAGCAAATAAAATAAAACAAGATTGGACACGCTTACTTGACAAACCGCAAGCCCCGTTCGCGGTAGAAAAATCACCTACAAATACAGCAAGAACATTATGGTTACAACATCACTTTGAACAACCCTATTTTATTCATATTGTTCGCAATGGCTATGCTGTCGCCTTAGGTATCCATGACAAAATATTAGCCGTTTACGGCGAAATGCCCCAACTTCTACAAAAAGCGGCCAATCAATGGGCACGGAGTATAGAAATCGTCTTAGAAGACGCCCCCGCCCTTTCCCATTTTTTAGAAATTCGCTATGAAGACTTCACAGCTAATCCAAAAAACGTCACAACACAGATTTTAAAATTTTTAGGCTTACCACCGATTTCATCAGAAATCACAGAACAAAAATACACAATACATGGCTTGCATTCACCAATAACAAACAAAAACGCTTCCCGTTTAGCCCAAATGACGGCCGAGCAACAAAAAATAATTTATGCGCGAGCCGGTAAATTACTGAATGCGTATGGCTATTAATGCGAATTAAGAATGAAAAATGAAAAATGTAGAGTTATAAAATAACCTCTCAATCCAAGTTTTTATGGCTCATTGATTTCATAATATTTAATTCAACCCTTAATTCCCATTATTAATGTTCAAAGAAACCCGCTCTCATAGTACAACGAATTACGTGGATAAACGAATTAAAATTAAGAAGGAAAAATGAAAAATGTCGAGTTATAAAATAACTTCTCAATCTAAGTTTTTATGACTCATTGATTTCATAATATTTAATTCAACCCTTAATTCGCATCTTTAGTTTAAAATAAAACCTCCGGTTTTCTTTTTAAATTCGATTATCCTCGTCATTCGTTGTTAATTCGATTATCCTCGTAATTCGCTATTAATTCGATTATCCGCGTAATTCGCTGTACTTATTCCAAATTCGACAAATTCGATTATCCGCGTAATTCATTATACCTATTTTATGTTAATATTCCACCATATTGGCAAAACTGCCGGCACCTCACTAAGAAATCTTCTCAAAAGAAACTACCAACCGCATGAACTACTAGAACTTTATGGCCCCAATCGAGGCTCAGTCGATTGGTATCGCAATTTTTATCACTCACTAAGCGCCACCCAAAAATCTTCTACTAAGTGCATTGCGGCCCACTCGGCCCACTTCATCATTCCCGTCCTACAGGGTTTTCAAAACGCCACGCTTGAAAACCCAGCGAATATCAGGTTTCAAGCCTTTTGCTTACTACGTGATCCTGTTGATAGAATCATCTCTTGGTACTATTTTGCTCGAACCGTTGCAAATAAAGACAAAGGCGGAAGTGGCCAAGTCGGTAGAATACTCAACCAATTCAATTGGAAAATTGAAGACATTTACTTAAATCTCGGTTCTGGAGATGAAACCACTTCTGAACAGCACAAGCTTTTCAGACATTTTTTTAACGGCCAAGCGCGAACCATACTGGCACCACACATTTCTACCGAAGGCCTTAAATATATTTATGAGCCTATCTCTGATAATTTATATGAAGACAAATTGTGGGCCATCTTGCAAAATTATTACACAGTAGGAACACAAGAACATTACCAAGAATCCGTTAAATACTTTGCCCATCAATTTGGATGGAAAGACTTAGTCTATGTCAAAGAAAATATGACGCCAGCAAGGCCAAAACTCAGCGAATTGCCCGATGACGTCATCGCATTAATACGTGCATACAATGACTTAGACACCAAATTACACAACATATACACGAAACAATTTGAAAGGGTAATGGATAGTGGATAATGAATAAAGGCTAATCGGTATACTCATGAAAAATGACTAGATTACATAAGCAAATCTATAAATTGACGCAATGTCGCAAAAAATAGGCAGAAAAGCCACTTTACTGAACGAAAACTCAATAACCTAGGGCCAATGACTGCTTTGCGCTATTGCAAATTGACATGTTGGCTATTCGTCATTTTCACGGATTTTAAGTAAAATACCACATCTGTTCCTTAGGATCGAAGAAAAATTAATTTCCCCAAAATAGGTACAGTGCCCTGATACGTACTTTAGCTTTTAGACAAACGCAGTAACGAGCGGAGCGAGATAACAGATGCAAGCTGTTTTGGTAAGTTATTTTTTAGCCGATCCTTATGAAATTATTTTTTATAATTACCCCTTCACCAAAGAACGACCAAAATGGAACAAAAAAACCTAAACGAAGACGTAGAAGTCACCAGCAGTTCTCCAAATGA
>NBMI01000034.1 GCA_002085445.1 Candidatus Parabeggiatoa sp. nov. 2 | reverse complement strand
GTCAGACTAAAAACTTGATCATCGAGTTCAAAGTTATTTGGATGCCTAAAGACCATTAATTTTGTATGGCTATTCGCACTGGTTTGAGGGCCATAAAACCATTTGGAAGAATTCAACCAGTTATACATTTCAACAAAAAAAGTTACAATCAGGAAGTTTTCAAAGTTATTTGGATACCTAAAGACCATTAATTTTGTATGGCTATTAGCACTGATTTGAGGGCCATAAAACCATTTGGAAGTTTTCAAAGTTATTTCTCGATGATCAAGTTTTCAAGTACGTTCCGTATAAAAAATTTAAGCCTAGACTCCAAAGCTTCAACTTTGGACAATAGAATCCAACTTTCAGTGCTCAATTTTATTCAGCGCGTCTTTGGCAGCCCAGCGAACATAAGCATTACTACTTGTCAACGCTTTCACAATATAAGGGAGGGCGCGACTAGCCACTTCGCGTTGCGACCAATTGGGATCAATTTTAGCGAGCGCAACCAACGCCGCTTTGCGAACACTGTGATTACCATCGACCAATGCTTTGGTGAGAGGAGTAATAGCAAGTGCCGCAGCTGGCCCCATTTTCTCCAAGGCCTCGACAGCAGTAAGACGAGTAATCCAGTGGCTATCTCCCAACGCGTTGATAAGAACAGGAGTGACGCGACTCGTTCTTTTGTTTTGCCACCATTGCTGATCAATATTATCCAAAGCGCAAGTGGCGGCCTTGCGGACATAATTCTTGTTATCGGCGAGCGCTTTCACCAAATAAGGAATTGCCGGTTGAGCGGCCGGCCCCATTGAACCCAAAGCTTCAGCGGCCGCTCGGCGAACATCACTTTCTCTATCAGACAACGCTTTGACAAGATGAGGAACGGCGCGACTCGCTGCTTTATTCTGCCACCAGCGGGAATCAATTTTATCCAGCGCCTCTTCGGCTACCCAGCGAACTTCTTCATGGCTATCAGCCAAGACTTTCATAAGATGAGGAATGGCTTGGGCGGCCACCGGCCCTAGCTTTCCCAACACGTCGGCCGCCGCTAGGCAAACCTCACGAGAGCGACTTGTTACCAAAACTTTCCCCAAATAGGGAACCGTTTTTTTGGCCATGGAACCCATGGACTTTAAGGCAAAAACGCTGGCTTGTCGTTCTTTACTCTCCAAGAGTGTTTTCACAATATACGGAATGGCAGCCTTCTGACTCCGTTGTCGCCATTGCGGCGCAATTTTTTCTAAAGCATCACTCGCAGCCAAACGGACATCACCATCGCCATCTATCAGCGCCGCCACCAGATGAGGCGTTGCCATAACGGCCGCAGGCCCCATTTTCTCCAAAGCTTCGGCCGCCAGACGGCGGTAATATAATTGACCATTCGCCAGTATATTCACCAGAAGAGGAAGCACTTTTTTTGACTCAAAAGTTAATAAGGCATTGAAAGCAATACGGATTTCCTCCTCTGAAGACTGAGGCGAAGTACAAATGCTTACCAATTCCTCAAGCGTCTTACCACGGCCTCCCAACAGATAGAGATAAAAACGATTCGCCAACCCAAGCGCATAAAAGCCCACTATCAATCGAAAGAAAACCGCCAACGTTGCCAACCAGAACCCCATTTCCAAGCTATGAAGCCGCCAACCAAAAATCTGAAAAGCATCTCCAAAATCCACCGTCCGCAAAATATTATCGAGAGGCCATAACAACCCATTCATCAAACTCCAACGATGGCTTATTCCCACAACAATAATCAGACAAACGGCCAGCCCCAATCCCAACAGGCGGACAAGCTTAAAAAAATTCATCTCCTTGAAATGTTCATCGAACCAGAAATGGGTATCCTCGAACCTGCGGATGAACCGTTCCCAAAAACTTTCTTTTATTACCAAAGTAGAAACCCGTTGACTGGCAACAAAACGGCGGTGATTGATAAGCCTAAAAATGGCCCCCAAAATAAAAATATCGACCATGATATGCATAATAAAAAGCGTCATCCCGGCTAACGTGCTTTGATGCTTGAGATTCTGCAAAAGGATACCATAAGCACTCAGGGCATCCACCAAATCCAGCGCCCGCAACACATGCACCGCCACCAATTGAACCCAATCATACCAATAGAGCGGTGGCGTATAAGAATAATGCCCCACCCCGAACAAATCGTGAATCAAAACATGTAGACGACAAAAGAGCACTAATTGGACGACATTAAGGACAATGATGCCCAGACTAATTCTCCCTTGGCGAAACAAATACGTTAATGACAAACTATAATTAAAAACAATGAATAACGCGGTTATCCAGAATAATATCTGACTGTTCGGTAACAAAAAACTCGTCACCAAATAAGCGACAGACACCCACGTAACCACCTTGATGATATTTTTCTTTAAAGGCATTTTCAACTTTCAATTCCGTCCAGCCAAACTAAAGTTTGGACTCCAACTGCAATTACCAATTACCAATTACCAATTACCAATTAGCAATTACCAATTAAAAAATACCAACTCACAAATACCACACCTTTGGGTTGAACTCTTCAGGATGGCCCACAATTTATGGCATACTACGCAGTTTTAACTCGCCAACTTAAAGGACACAACATGGATTTCATTATTCCGAACGCTTGGGCCCAAGCCGCACCTTCCGGCGGCGGAGACGCCGGCTTAATCAACATTTTGATGCTAGTTGTCTTATTTGTCGTGTTTTACTTTCTGCTCATACGCCCCCAGACTAAACGAGTCAAGGAACACAAGCAGATGGTAGAATCGCTGGCAAAAGGAGATGAAATCGTCACCAATGGTGGATTGTTAGGCCGGATTGCTCAGATAGGCGACAACTTTATCATGCTCGAAGTTGCCACCAATACTGAAGTCAAGGTGCAACGCCAATCGGTCGCCGCTGTCATGCCCAAGGGCACTATGAAAAACACTTTGTAGGGTGGCATATCCAGGGGCGTTGCCCCTGGCTTTAATAATACATACCGAAAGGGCTAATAGAGATTTCAAAGTAAGCCCCAACGGGGCGATATTAATATAGCCAAGGTGGCATATCCAGGGGCGTTGCCCCTGGCTTTAATAATACATACCGAAAGGGCTAATAGAGATTTCAAAGTAAGCCCCAACGGGGCGATATTAATATAGCCAAGGGCAACGCCCCTGGCTTTGGGTTTATTTTTCTGAAAATCGATAGTTAAATAACGGCACAAGCCTCGGCCTTTTGGCCGTAACTGACTGAATACCTTCATCAATTTAGTTTTTAACTGCGTAAGTCCTATTCAACTTGGAAGACTTTGATGAACCAATACCTCTTTTGGAAATATCTACTAAGCGGCGTTGTACTTTTTGCTGTCGCGCCCTTATTTTCCAAATGCACTAGCATTGACGAGGAACAACCCACTTTAGAATCGCACGGCGGCATACATTTTTTAATGCAAGTGGACATGGAAACCGCGATTCGCCAAGATGAAGAAATTTACCTCAACGAATTGCGTGCCCTATTTCGTGCCAACAAACTGCGTTACAAAAAAAATCATCGTGTGGCTGATGAGAGCGGTGGCATTCAAATAACGTTTACCACATCCCCAAAACGCGATCAAGCGAAAAAACTCATTGAACAAGCGCATGATGAGTTAGTCATTACCGAACAAGACGGGGTGGACGAATATGGCTTGCACCTACGCTTCAGTGAAACGGCCCTCAAAGCGCATCGCCAAAAGGCCTTGGAACAAAATATCACTATCTTGCGTAATCGCGTCAAGGAGTTGGACATAGCAAACCCCGTCATTCAATCACAAGGCGAGGATCGTATTGTTGTACAATTGCCCGCCGTACAATACACTGCCCACACTAAAAATATTTTGGTTGCAAATGCCACGCTAGAATTTCGATTAGTGGCAGACAGTAATGATCGACACGGTGGGCGTTTGTACAAACGACGTAATGGGACATCCATCATGCTAAAACGCCGCGCTGTCGTCACCGGCGATCAAATCATTGACGCTACTGCGAAAACCGATCAACGCACCAAACATCCCGCAATGTTTGTGCATTTGGATCGCCAGGGCGCGAAAAGTATGCTCACGACGACTTGGAAAAATGTCGGCAAACTGATGGCTGTCGTCTTTGTTGAACAGCGCGTAGAAACAAACAGAGTAAACGGCAAACAAGTCACCACCCGTACCAAAACCGAAGAAGTCATCAATGTAGTAACCATTATGGAAAAAATTGGTGAACGTTTCCAGATTACGGGCTTAACGGCGACTGAAGCCGAAAATCTCGCCTTACTCTTGCGGGCTGGGGCACTCAAAGCGCCAATGACAATTCTCGAAGAGCGCGTTATAGCTCCTACTAGCTTGGATAAAGGGCTTGAAAAAAAATAGTTTGCCCACACACAAAGCTGTTTGTTTGTAGTAGGCGATTTATCGCCTTTTTAGTCAAAACTCAAGCTAAATAGTTTATTTCAACTCAAACCTAAACACACTTATGAACCAATACCAACTTTGGAAATATCTACTGATTGGGGCCGTGATTTCTATTTGTGCCCTGTATGCACTACCCAATTTGTTTGGAGAAGATCCCGCAGTGCAAGTCTCTCCCCCCTATGCCGGAAATGATAAAATTGACAAGGAGGTACAAGACAAAGCCGAGAGAGCCCTCCAACAAGCCAATATCAGTTTTACCCGTATTGACAGAACGCCAAAACAATTGTTGGTGCGTTTCAAAGACACCGATACGCAACTGATGGCTTATGACGAATTGAAAAAGGCTCTGCCTAAGTATGTGGTGGCGCAAAATTTAGCCTCGGCAACCCCAGACTGGCTGAGGGCGCTGGGCGGTGAACCGATGTATTTAGGCTTAGACTTACGCGGCGGCGTGCACTTTTTAATGCAGGTGGACATGGAAACGGCCATTGCTCAAGATGAGCGAACTTATGTCAACGAATTGCGTAGCCTGTTTCGCAAGAAAAAACTGCGTTACAAGGGCAGCATTAGTCGTGTCGAAAAGGACGGTGGCATCATGGTGACTTTTGACACGCCTGAAAAACGCGAGCGAGCCAAAAAACTCGTCCAAAGACAGTACAATGATTTACTCATCACTGAAATCGATGAGGTGGATAAGTACCGCATGCATCTCACCTTCACTGAAGCCGCGCTCCTAGAGCGTCGCCAAAAAGCCTTGGAACAAAATATCACCACCTTGCGTAATCGCGTCAACGAGTTAGGCGTGTCAGAGCCAGTGATTCAACGACAAGGCGATGAGCGTATTGTTGTACAACTGCCGGGCGTACAAGATACGGCCCGCGCCAAAGAGATTTTGGGCGCAACCGCGACGCTAGAATTTCGGCTGGTGGCTGATGAAGGAGGACGTGAATATCAACGACGCGAGGGGCCACCTGTGAGACTGAAACGCAGCGTTATCGCTTCTGGCGAGCATGTCGTTGATGCTGCCGCGACAATTGATCAGCGTTCGGGACGACCAGCAACGACGGTACGGCTGGATAATAAGGGCGGAAACCGGATGCTCAAAACGACTCGGGATAATGTCGGTAAACCGATGGCTGTCGTCTTTATTGAATACCAGATAAAGACGAAACTCGTAGACGGCAAAAAAATCACTACCCGTAAAAAAACCGAGGAAGTCGTCAATGTAGCAACCATTCAGGAAGAATTTAGCAACCGTTTCCAGATTACAGGCTTGGAGTCCAATGAAGCCAAAAATCTCGCCTTACTCTTACGAGCGGGGGCACTCAAAGCCCCGATGGAAATCATCGAAGAGCGCACCGTCGGCCCCAGTTTGGGTAAAGAAAACATCGAGCAAGGGCAGTTATCCATCATGCTTGGTTTTCTCGCGGTCATGTTGTTTATGTTGATACGCTACAAAACCTTTGGCATAGTCGCGAATTTTGCGTTGCTGATGAATGTCGTGATTTTGGTGGCTTTACTGTCATTACTGCAAGCCACGCTCACTTTGCCGGGCATGGCCGGTATTGTACTGACTTTGGGGATGGCCGTTGACGCTAACGTCTTGATTTTTGAGAAAATACGTGAAGAAATTGCCAATGGCAACACCCCACAGTCCAGTATTCAGGCTGGCTATGAAAAGGCCTTTATCACGATATTTGACGCGAATCTCACGACTCTAATTGCAGCGTTGATGTTATTTGGCTTTGGCACCGGGCCGATTAAAGGCTTTGCTATAACCTTGTCTTTAGGCATTATCACCTCCATGTTTACGGCCATTATGGTTACTCGTGGTGTGATTAACTTTTATTATGGCGGCAAAAAATTGGAAAAATTGCCGGTTTAACTTTCCGTACATAGCTGGAGTGCAAAGCTTCAGCTTTGTCGCTTCAGCTTTGTCAATTAACTGAGAATTATTGATTTAGCTTTGTACTGGAGTACAAAGCTTCAGCTTTGTCGCTTCAGCGTTTTACGTTTTTCTGTCATTTCGATTTCGACTCAAGGAGAAATCTTGAGAATCGATAATAATTCAAAGATTTCTCCGATCAAAGAAATGAAAAATCTATAGATATTCAGATAATTATTTAGTCCCCTTTAGGGGACTTAAGCTTTCAGGCTGCCAAAGAAATTATTTATCTGAAAAACTATAGCAAATGTCCTGTACAAAGGTACTGGAGTACAAAGCTTCAGCTTTGTCGCTTCAGCGTTGTCAATTAACTGAGAATGATTGAATATGTTTTTAAACCGATTTGATTACAAATTTGATTTTATGAGTAAACGCCGCCTCGCTGTGGCGCTGTCTACCGTATTGATGCTCATTTCTTTGCTGTCTATAGCTCTGCAAGGCCTCGTTCTGGGCCTTGATTTTACCAGCGGCACACTGGTTGAGGTGGGTTATAGCCAACCCGCCGATATTGACAAAATCCGATCCACTTTGCGTGAGAATGTGAAGAGTCAAAAGACGATCCTTTGAGCAGTCAAATTCTGCGCCTCCTGAAAAAAAGCGGCGACGAAGTAGAGATGCGCCGCGTTGAATACGTGGGGCCGCAAGTAGGCCGTGAATTGGTTGAAAAAGGTGGACTTGCCGTGTTGTTGACTCTGTTTGGGATATTGGTTTACGTCTGGTTCCGTTTTGAATATCGCTTCGCGCTTGGTGCGATAGCAGCATTAATACACGATACACTCATCGTTGTTGGATTCTTCTCGCTGCTAAGATTGGAGTTCGATTTAACCGTGTTAGCAGCGATATTAGCAGTCATTGGTTACTCACTCAATGACACCATCGTGGTATTTGACCGTATTCGGGAGAATTTCGTCAAACTGCGAAAACAACACTCAGTTAACGTGATGAATGCCTCTATCAACCAAATGCTAGGGCGTACCGTGATGACTTCAGTGACAACCGCGCTGGTGCTGATTGTGTTATTTGTAGTCGGCGGCGAATTGATACACAACTTTTCAACGGCCCTACTCTTGGGTGTCATTATTGGGACGTATTCCTCAATTTATATCGCCAGTACCAGTGCATTGGTACTGGGTGTCAGTAAGGCGGACTTAATGCCGGTGGAAAAGGAAGGCGCAGAGAAAACCACGGAAACTTTCAAGTGGTAACCCATTGGCGTCCAAACCTTTATACCACCGTTTGTAGTAGGCGATTTATCGCCTCACCGTTTGTAGTAGGCGATTTATCGCCTCACGCAAACAACTTGTGATACGCGGGCCTATTATTTACCTAATTTTTGTTCTATTTTTGGACTATCGCTTTTTAATGGATTTCCTGGGGCGTTGCCCCAGGCTATATTAATATCGCCCCGTTGGGGCTAATCATTAACCATTAATCATTAATCATTAATCATTAATCATTAATCATTAATCATTCATCATTAATCATTAATCATTAATCATTAATCATTCATCATTAATCATTCATCATTAATCATTAATCATTAATCATTCATCATTAATCATTCATCATTAATCCTGGGGCGTTGCCCCAGGCTATATTAATATCGCCCCGTTGGGGCTTTTCGGTAGTTACTTAAGTTATGAAAGGTTTCTCAAAAAGTTTGTTCCCTTCTTGAGTATAACTTAATGGCGGTGAAAGAACGTTTTTAGGCAAGTACAAGGGATTAGACTTTTTTTAATAAAATTGCTGTCTTTACAGACAGAATGATAAGGACTCTTTATGGAAAGTTTTAAATTTGGTCATGCGAGTGCGATGCAGTGGCGGGAAGCTGCACAAGCTTGTTTAAACCAAATGGGTGATTTGACGAATTATGCCCCTAATTTAGGATTTTTATACACAACCGATTTGTTCGCCGCTAATGTGCCCGACATTCTTGACTATTTTAAACAAAATACCAACGTGCAACACTGGGTAGGTACGGTTGGTATAGGCATTTGTAGTCACGCCAAGGAATATTTTGATGTTCCCGCCATAGCTGTCATGTTGGGGAGCTTCGAAGAAGAATATTTTTCGGTTTTTACGACTATCAGCGACAATTTTGATACGTTTTCCCGTACCCACCAATCTTGGTGTAATAACAAGCTACCCATGTTCGCTATTGTTCATGGCGATCCGCGCCATAAGCATATCGCTAAACTCGTTTTTCAAATGAGTGAACGCTTGGGCGAAGGTTTTTTAGTAGGAGGCTTAACGAGTTCGCGCCATCAATATTTGCAAATTGCTGATACTATCGTTGAAGGAGGATTATCAGGGGTATTGTTTTCCAGCGCGGTTTCTGTTTCTACTCGCTTGAGTCAAGGCTGTTCAGCAATAGGCCCACGTCATCAAATCACCGAATCAAGCAATAATATCATTATCAAGATTGACGATCGTCCTGCCCTTGATGTGTTTAAAGAGGACATCGGAAAAGATTTAGCTAAAGACCTTGAAAAAGTAGCCGGTTATATTTTTGCCGCTTTACCGATTCGTGGTTCAGATATGGGCGATTATACGGTTAGAAACATAATTGGTATTGATCCTGAGCACAAATTTCTGGCGATAGGAGAAACAGTTAATCCGGGCATGTCCGTTATGTTTACTCGCCGCGATGCCAAAATCGCTCGCCAAGAATTCATCAAAGTGCTTGAAAAACTCAAAGCGAGTTTGAAAGGAAGCAAACCGAAAGGGGGGCTGTATCATTCTTGTTTGGGGCGCGGAGAAAATTTGTTTGGTAAAGATTCTCAAGAGGTTAAAGTCATTCAGAGTGTTTTAGGTGATTTTCCGTTGGTTGGCTTTTTTGCTAACGGTGAGATTTATTATCAACGGTTGTATGGTTATACCGGTATTTTGACTTTATTTTTGTAGCCTGGAGTAAACTACAAGGATTCGTTATAAGAACGGATAACTACAAGGATTCGTTATAATAACGGATAATAACAACTACAGGGATTCGTTATAATAACGGATAATAACAACTACAAGGATTCGTTATAAGAACGGATAACTACAAGGATTCGTTATAATAACGGATAATAACAACTACAAGGATTCGTTATAATAACGGATAATAACAACTACAAGGATTCGTTATAATAACGGATAATAACAACTACAAGGATTCGTTATAATAACGGATAACTACAGGGATTCGTTATAATAACGGATAATAACAACTACAAGGATTCGTTATAAGAACGGATAATGTGGATAAAGACCAAAACTTGTCAAAATCGAATCCTTTATTATAACGAATCCTTGTAGTTGTTTATAAAGACCAAAACTTGTCAAAATCGAATCCTTTATTATAACGAATCCTTGTAGTTGTTTATAAAGACCAAAACTTGTCACAATCAAATCCGTTATTATAACGAACCGAAGGGAAGCTTTGCCGCCCGCTTGCCCACCCTACGGACTGATAACTATGCTTTGCCCTAAATGTTCTCACAGCCATAAATATAAAGAAGGCATGAAATGTAGTCAATGCGGATACCAATTTGTCTTTGATCCAAAGACGGATAAACTCCGCGATAACATCATTCACGAAATGATCCAGCGATTGTCGGATAATGGACACTATTACTTCACCCGTACACTGTTGGCTATAGAGATTTGCAAGTATTGGCGAAAAAAGAAAATGGGGCCAATCCTATTGGTGAGTATTGTCTTCTTTATCTGGCTTGTTATTGCAGTGGTTTTTGAATTGGACGTTTTTATCTCAGTGGTAATATTCTGTTTACTACTTCCCTTGCTTATTCTGTTAGGCATCTATCTTAAAAACAAGGCATTATCCTTAAGAAAAGCAAAAGCGGCCATTCAACGCTATCATAGCGTCCACCCCATCGAACCATTGGTAAATGGAAAAGCATTCAGTTCTCCACCTGATAAGCCGCAACAGACGGTGATATCAAAAACCGACATCTCTAATCGGATACAAAATGTCGCCAGTCAAGTTGAAAGCCAAGCCTTTTTGAAGATGCAGACACCGACTACGCTTAAAAAGCTCCCTTTTGCCCCAGAACGCCTATTAATTGTGGAACGCAAAGACATCGTAGATATGCTGATTCGCAATCGTTTCCACCAAAACACCAAAACGGTGGTGGTTAGCCAATCTGGGTATCCGGCTTCTGTGTTTAAGGCATGCCATCAATTCCTCAAAAGGAATCCCAATATGCCCGTCCAAGTTTTGCATGAAGCGTCTATTCGAGCTTTTGGCATGATTGACAGACTTCGTAATGATGCCAAATGGCAGTTTGCACGAGAAAACCTTGTAGAGCTTGGTTTATCTCGGGAAAGCCTCGCTGAAAAAAAATACCGTCTGCCGTGGCTATCGGAGACAAAAAACGAACCTCTGATTTTTAGTAAAAATCACAAAAAGATGCTTAGCGAAGGTAGAAAGCTTCCCGTTGATTATGTCTCACCAAAACCGCTTTTAAATACTCTCTCGGTAGCCCTTGTCAGCGGCGTATTGCTGCTGCTTGCTGCCTTGGAGGAGAGTCACTCAGGCGATAGCATCGAAGGTGATGATGGTTTTGGTTAAGCGCCTATTTTTTAGGGCCGTTGATTCGTTTTTCCCTATGGATGAGGGCAACCATAAAGGATTGCCCCTACATTGCCATATCGTACCGCTTTTGGGTGAGGGCAACCATAAAGGATTGCCCCTACATTACATGACGGTTTGTAGGGGCAATCCCTTGTGGTTGCCCTTTCTTCGGGGTTGTTTATTTTTTGTATTCCAACACCAGAGTGAGGGCAACCATAAAGGATTGCCCCTACATTACATGACGGTTTGTAGGGGCAATCCCTTGTGGTTGCCCTTTCTTCTCCACAGTGATAATTCATTATGGGCTGTTTATTTGGTTATTGCGGTAAGCCCGCTCCCGGCTTGCTGGCATCTATGGCAAGACGACTTTCCCACCGTTGCACTTTGGGATGGGAACAGGTTGCCAAGAAACTGCGTGAAGATTATGTCGTTGAAATTGGTCATGGCATTGCGCCTTGGTGTCAAAAGCCTCAAGTGGTTCAGCGCAACAATCACTTGTTGGGTTATGCCGGCACGCTTTTTAATACTTCCCTTCCCTTAACTGTCTCTATACCAAGGATAGGAAATACGGCGGCAGCAACCAATTTCTCTGTTGAACAATTACTAGGCGGATTAATACAAAATACCGAAAAACGCCTAGAACAGTTAGAAGGCGCTTTTGTGATGGCGCTGGCAGTGGGAGATACTTTCTATCTAGTGCGCGATCACGCCGGCGTTAAAGCGATTTATTGGACAGTACATCAAGGCCGCTTGCTATTTGCGAGTGAAATCAAGGCCTTATTTGCAGATAACCGTTTGCAACGCCGTATGCGCCCTGGGGCGCTGCTAGAATATCTGTCTTTTAGCTTTGTGCCCGGCGCGCGAACGATGTTTGAAGGCATTGAAGAATTGCAGCCAGGTACCCTTTTGACATTTTCCCAAGGCCAAGCCAAAGTTCGCCGCCATTTTCTGTTTGAAAAACAAGAATGGGGAATGGCGAAACAAAGCGAATGGAAAGAAGAAACGGATACGACACAAGAACATGTTGAAGCGGTGCGTTCCGCGTTAGAAATGTCTGTCCGCGACTGTTGCCAAGTCAGCACCACACCAGCCGTCTTTTTATCGGGCGGCATCGACTCCAGTGCCGTACTCGCTATGACTTGCAAAGTCTTGCCCGACGTAACGATTCCCACCTTCTCGGTCAACTTTGGGCCTGAATATGCCAACGAAAACGAATTTATCTCTTTAATGGTTGAGCGTTATCGCACCGATCATCACTGGTTAGAAATCCGCCCGGCCGATTTTATGGCGCAATTGCGTGAAATCATATGGTACTTGGACGATCCCATTGGTGATCCGGTGGCGATGCCTAATTATCTAATGGCAAAGGCCGCCGCCAAAGTCACAGATGTCGTACTAAACGGCGAAGGCGGCGATCCTTGCTTTGGTGGGCCCAAGAATATCCCAATGTTTTTAACAAGATTATATGGCCCAGCGCCCGATGAACCCAAACAAGGTTGGTTAGAAAGAAACTATCTCCACTCCTTTCAACGTTGCTATCAAGACTTGAAATCGCTTGTAGAGCCATCCTTGTTCAAAGAAGCCGGCGGAGAAGAAGCCTTAGTTGCCCTGTTAGAACCCTTTTTCAATACGCCCACCCCACAAGCTTTTCTGAACAAACTGATGAGCCTCAATATCCGCCTCAAAGGAGCCAACCTGATTTTAGTCAAAGTAGACAAAATGACATCGGCTAACGGATTATTAGCGTTGCCGCCGCTGTTTTCGCGCCGTATTATTGAAACCAGTATGGCTTGTCCACCAGAATTAAAGCTAGAGGGCGCGGTAGAAAAAGCGATACTCAAAAAGGCCGTCCAAGACTTAGTGCCAGAAGCAATTATTGCCCGTCCAAAATCGGGCATGATGGTGCCTGTTAGGTTTTGGTTTCAAGGCGAAATGCGCCGCTATGCAAAAAAGCACTTATCTCCAAAAAATCTCAAGCGAGTTGGTTTATTTAATCCTGAATATGTCAAGCGACTGCTCAACTATGAAATAGAAGGCGTTCACGGAATGCGACACGGCCTAAAATTGTGGATGTTGATCACATTTATGTTGTGGTATGAGCAAATGGTAGAATAGCCAAATAGGAATACAAACTTTTAGCTGTTGTCGTCATTAGCTTCAGCTTTGGCACAGCAAACTACAGGCCGATTCGTTATAATAACGGATAATAACAACTACAGGGATTCGTTATAATAACGGATAATAACTACAAGGATTCGTTGCTTATGAATGGATAAAGGCCCAAAACCTGTCAAAATAGAATCCGTTATTATAACGAATCCTTGTAGTTGATAGGATAAAGGCCCAAAACTTGTCAAAATATAATCCTTTCTTATAACGAAACGAAGTTCAGCGAAGCTAATCCTTGTAGTTTAATATGAATTTCATCACACGCTGGCTCGCCACATTCACCCACTGGCTTTTGCCACAAAGCTGTTTTTTGTGCGGAGATACTAGCGCACAGCCTGTTTGTGCAGCCTGTTTAGCCGATTTACCTTATCGGAATATTGCCTGTATCTGCTGTGCTAAGCCCTTAGAAGAAGTAAGCATCTGTACCCAATGCAAAAAGGAACCGCCGCCCTATACTCACACACAGGCAGTCTTTTCCTATACTTATCCGGTAAACAAGCTGATTTCAGCAGCAAAATACAATCAAAATCTCGCCCTCTTAAACCTATTAGGCAACCTAATGGCACAACACCTGATGATTGAACCGCGCCCCGATGTGTTAATTCCGGTGCCACTCCACCCTAAACGCTTACGCTACCGAGGCTATAACCAATCGTTAGAACTCGCTAAATGTCTCACACGACAGACTGGCATTCTTTTCAACCACACTGCTTGCCAACGTATCAAAAACACACGCCCACAAGTCGGTTTATCTGCCTTTGATCGCCAAACCAATATCAAAGACGCATTTACAGTACGGCGGCTGAAACCACATTGGCAACACATTGCCATAATAGATGATGTCATGACAACCGGCGGCACAGTAAAAGAACTCACAAATCAACTCATCAATGCCGGAGTACAACGTGTCGATGTGTGGTGCTGTGCGCGTCGATAGAAATTTTTTAATTGTGAATTGTGAATGATGAATGATGAATGATGACTGATGAATTGTGAATGATGAATGATGGATGATGAATGATGAATTGTGAATGATGGATGATGAATTGTGAATGATGAATGATGGATGATGAAGTGGAAAACGCGCTTTGACGCGCTTTGACGCAAGAGATATTTTCTGGTTATTTAGACTACCTGATTTAGGGGCCATAAAATGTTTTGAATGGTTTCAAATTAAGTTATGGCCCCCAATTGCGCCTCATTATCCCTACTTTTTGTATGTGTTTTATGACAACGAGAGCATCTCGATTGAATGGCCTATAATTTTAATTGTGAATTGTGAATTGTGAATTGTTACGTAAACGACGTAAACGAATTGTTAATGCGAGTTAAGGGTTAAATTGAATCTTATAAATTCAACTGAAGTGGAAAACGCGCTTTGACGCGCTTTGACGCAAGAGATATTTTAGGGTTATTTAGACTACCTTATTTAGGGGCCATAGGTTTCAAATTAAGTCATGGCCCCCAATTGCGCCTCATTAGCCATACTTTTTGTAGGTGTTTTATGACAACGAGAGCATCTCGATTGAATGGCCTATAGAATTGTGAATTGTGAATTGTGAAGCTTTGACGCAAGAGGTATTTTAGGGTTATTTAGACTAGCTGATTTAGGGGCCATAAAATGTTTTGAATTATTTCAAATTAAGTTATGGCCCCCAATTGCGCCTAATTCACAATTATGACGTCCAAGATAAATCTTGGACTCCAAGGTATTTTGCTCTGCCACAACGATAGGAATGTGCTGTGATTCTCGCCCAAATTGGAGACGATAGCCAAAACCGTCTTTTTCCAAACGGCGCTGCAATTCGTGCAAATCGTCACGCCAACGGCTTTCTTGTTGGCGAAAAAAAACCAATTCCTCATCACTCAAGCGATCTTCTTGATAGCTGTCGCGTTCATGCCTCATTTGAAAAGCAATCTGGTAGCGAGCTTGCAATTGTGTACTTACCTGCTCACCGCCCGGAATGCCCCAAACCGTCAAAGACGCCGTCACTTCCTCAAGTAAGCTATAACCCATCTTAGTTAAATGTTGATGGAGCGATTGGGTAAGGCTGGTTTGAATGGCGGTATGTTGCAATTTTTCATCAATACTGGTTTTTAGTAAGATATATTTTTCCTCAAAAAGCGCCAATACTTCCGCTGTCATGGTACCGGGCGCGAGCAAATGTTGTTGGAGACTGTTTAAATTCTGAATTTGCGCTTGGTTATCGGTTAAATGCTGATAAGTCATAATATTATCTAATAAGATTTCAGTCTGTTTAAGTACAAGCTTTTGATTATTTTCGTGTTCCTCCAGACTCTCTAAATAAACATCTACCGTGCGTTGTACCGTCTTAAAAAACCCTTCCATTATCTCGGCCGCCGGTGGCGTGACGCTATCCCGTTGTTTGATAAAATATTCTGTTTGTTGCTGCAAACGTGGCAACGCTGAATCCGCTTCATCAACGCCACTCTCAGATAATTGTTCAAGCAGCTTGATGATGCCATTTAATTGCTCATGTGCCGGCATGGCTTTCTGCCGGAGGCCTCGCGCTCGGAATTGCTGAGGGCGTGGCGTGATTAGCGGGGCGAGGCGCAACGCTCTTAACTCCGTGCGGATAGCGGCGCGAAAACGACGTAATTGTTCCCTCTCCTCTTGTTGTTGCCTAAAATAGTCTTGCCAAGCGGACAAGCTGAATTTCTCCTGACGCATTTTTGCATCGGCAATGCGCTTATATTGCGCCAGCAACGCGGCTACTGACGCTGCGCTGATTGCCCACCCACCTAAGGTATCCCAGTCGTTTTCCGTGCTGGCTTGAGCGAGTATTAACACCGCCTCACAACTCATCGCATTTTCTCCGCGGTCATTGCTCATTGGTAATTGGTCATTGGTCATTGGTAATGGGTAATAAAGGAGTTATTTTATACTTAGCACGGGCATAATCTGCACTTTTGTCCTCCGCGAGACGGGAGAAATCTTATTGAGCAATCACAGATTTCTCGTTTCACTCGAAAGGAAAGAAAAGTTCAAATTGTAACCGCGTGCAGTAGAAATGAATTGTTCGTAGTCATCGCTTCTGCGACTACAGCCTCCGTCCAAACTTTAGTTTGGCAGCCTCCGTCCAAACTTTAGTTTTTTACACCAAAGAAATCCACTTTTTGGGAAAAATCGGATTTCTCCGGGGCCACTAAACGAAGTTTTTGTGTCACTCTGTGTTATTTTGTTAAATATGTGAGTATAATATTGCAACCTTTATCAAACACGAAACGATACCAATGGCTAATAAGTCTTATTGCAAATATCATCCACAAACGCCTTCTCGTCAGTACTGCCCTTCCTGTGATATTCATTTCTGTAGTCAATGCGTGAAGCCAGACATCGACAAAAACCCGTGTCCCATTTGTAAAAATGAACTAGATTCGGTGGGAATAGGCAATACTATTACACCATTCTGGGAACGGATTCCTCGGTTTTTTGCTTATCCGGCCACCACAGAAATCTTGATATTTCTGACAGCGCTATCAGTGCTGAGTCTTGGGACAATGGTAAACAAAATGCTTTCGGTCCTCATTACTTTTTTAGTGCTCAAGTATGGCTACGTGATTCTGGAACACACCGCTGAAGGTCACTTGTCTTCACCAACCGTCTCGGCAAGTAATCTCGGCAAGGGAAATCATTTGCCCCTTCAACAAGTTGTGATATTTGTGCTGATGTTCTTCATCATCGGAGGGGCTTTTACAGTAGGGGCTGTGGTGGGAATACTCGTTTTCTTATTTCTGTTACTCAGTGTGCCGGCTACTGTAATGATTCTGGCACTGGAGAAAAACATTTTAAAAGCCATTAATCCCTTAACTTGGATGGGTATTATGTCCCGTGTTGGTAAGGCTTATTTTGTTCTCTATGGCTTCTTATTGCTGCTTTTTGCGGGTGCTGGTATTGCTAAGCAATTGTTGGCACCCATCCTGCCTACGGCGCTATTTGCTATGGTAGCCACTTTTTTTTCTGGCTATTTTACGCTGATCATGTTCAATCTGATGGGTTATATTATCTACCAGTATCATGAGCCCCTTGGTTTTGATGGGGTATATGAGTTTGAAGACTCTCCAGAAACCAACACCGGTACGGCCGCTAAAACGGAAGCATTTTTGAGTGAAATCAATATCCTTCTTGCTGAAGGTATGATAGACGAGGCTAAAAAACGCCTGAAGCAAGCGTTGGCAGAACCAGATAATTTTGCACAATACGGTAATCTTGACTATCATCAGCGTTATCACAAATTGCTCTTGTTATCGAAAGACAAGAAAGAAGTGCTAACCCATGGCGAACAGTACATAACAGCATTGATACATTCAACGCAATCGAGCAGCAAAGCAGTATATGTCTATGCTGATTGCATTAAGTTTAAGCCCGACTTTTATCTCTCGGAGAGTGAGCATACCTATCAACTTGCCGAGGCGGCACAAAGCCAGGGGAAATACGATCTGGCATTACGGCTAGTGAATAAATTTGCCCAACGCTATCCTAACAATCCGGATCAATTTGACAAACGGCTGCCTAAAAATCCGGCTATTCCTAAAGCTTATTTTTTGGGTGCCAAGATTTTATTTGAGCGGAAACACCAAGAAGCACAGCAAAAAAAATATTGGCTTCTCTGTTACGTCAATTTCCAGATAATCCGTTGATTCCAGAAATCAAGGAATATCTGGGCTTTATGAAACGTGTGCAGAATACTGAAGTTAATCAATAACTACAAGGATTGTATAATAACTACAAGGATTGTATATCAGAAAGGATTGAATAACTACAAGGATTGTATAATAATTACAACAAGGATTGTATATAAGAAAGAATTGAATAGCTACAAGGATTGAATAACTACAAGCCGATTCGTATATCAGAAAGGATTGAATAACTACAAGGATTGTATATAAGAAAGGATTGAGAGAAAAAAATACCCAGCTTGTAAATCAGTCTCGATTAAATCCTTTCTTATAACTAATCCTTGTAGTTATTTCGCCGCGTCACTCTGTGGAAAACGCTGCTGTACAAATTTTAAGTATTTCTTAGACTTGTTGTCATTCTTCGCACGCCGCCAAGCATAAGCCAGTGCCAGTAAACCATCCGCTAAGCCGGGGAGATTGGGCCGTTTGCGGAGCAACATCAATAAAATGCGTTCCGCATTTTCTGGATAATCGGCTTTGGCAAAGCGGGTGGCAAGTTGTACCAATTCCCCCGGAGATATGCGTATTTTACCGCCGGTGGTTTTCATATAATCTGAAAATATTTCATGGACTTGCCGCTGTGTTTGGGCATCTTTCCCCGACTGGCTCAACAGACGCAGAGTAATACGGTGATAATCTTCGCTCTGAGGACTGAATTTAAGGACTTTATAAAGTTGTAGTCGTATCTCTTTATCCTCTGGATAATATTTGTGTAAAGCTAAAAACATTGCCTTAGCTCTTTCCACCTTTAATTCACGAAGCAGTTGCATACCTTGTTCAAGCCGCTGTATCCGCTCATCTTTTTTGGTCGATTCATCAAGGTATTCAGTATTAACCTTTTCTGGAAATCGCTTGATGACTAATAATCCAAGTGCAGCCCCCGCTATGAGTCCTCCAATATGGGCAACATAAGCCACATTACTTTGTCCACCCCAATGGAGTTGATAAAATTCATTGAATAGCCATAAAAATAGCAGGATGAAGGCGGGTGCTTTAACATAATCAAAATAAAATAACAAGAAATAGAAGAACCTAATCTTACGAAGGCCAAAAATCGTTGAGTACAAACCCATCAATGCGGCTATAGCACCAGAAGCACCCACCAGCGGCACAATGGAGCTTGGATAGATTCCCCAAAACAAGGTGACGGCACTTAGTCCACCAATCAAGTAAAAAAGAAGATAGAGAAAGGATCCGAGTGCGACTTCTAGGGTAAAGCCGACAATAAACAAAAAAATCATATTTCCTATGAGATGTGCCACGCTCCCGTGAAGAAATATATGAGTTAAGAAGGTGACAAAACGATGCTCGGCTGGCTTAAAGCCATATCCCCAAGCGACTGACTGTTGTTTTAGCGTTTCGTACTCGTTTCGTTGAGTTTGCCATTGTGCAAAATGAGAATGTTCTACTGTAATTACCTGATGGGCACGCAGTTTTGTCATAAACGCCTCATCGCTTTCCATTTGCATCAGCAACATTATTGGCAATAGACTCTCATTTTGTAGCTCCTCTTGCCAATTGATGGGTTCAGTGATTTCTCCACGCGCTTCCAACGTTTCTGTATAAAAGGGAAACTCAATTTCGGGAAGTGCTGAGTTTAAATAATAATTAACCGCCTCTTCAAAGAGGGCATCATCGTCTGTTTGAATAAAGAAAAAGACAAAACTATTGACAAGAATGAGCAGTATCGTAATCAGTGGTGGTTTTTTCCAGTCAATAGACTTTTCTAATGGGATGATAAACATTTAAATAATGCTCCAGTCAAAAGTTTGGGAGTAGTACAACGAATGACGGGGATAAACGAATGAAAAATGAAAACTGAAAAATGAAAACTGATTAAATCAATGAGAAGTCTATAATTTTTCTATGAATTTTCTTAAAAGTTCATTTTGTCATTTTCACCGATTTGAAGTACGTTCCGTATAGAAGTGCTTTTGGGAATGCAGCCATTACACCCATTTCGTTCATGGATTAGGGTTGTTGCCCTAAAATAGCTTATACGGCTTTAGCCGTTGGCGTGGTATGGGAACAGCCTCTTGCAGTGCCCTTTAGGGTACTTAAGCTTTTAGACAACGGCTTTAGCCGTTGGCGTGGTATGGGAACACCCTCTTGCAGTGCCCTTTAGAGTACTTAAGCTTTTAGACAACGGCTTTAGCCGTTGGCGCGGTATGAGAACACCCTCTTGCAGTGCCCTTTAGAGTACTTAAGCTTTTAGACAACGGCTTTAGCCGTTGGCGCGGTATGGGAACACCCTCTTGCAGTGCCCTTTAGAGTACTTAAGCTTTTAGACAACGGCTTTAGCCGTTGGCGTGGTATGGGAACACCCTCTTGCAGTGCCCTTTAGGGTACTTAAGCTTTTAGACAACGGCTTTAGCCGTTGGCGTTGGGGTGGTATGGAAACTTCCGCTTTACTGTACTCGTTATTTTTATGAACAATGTCACTCGCCCCAAGCGATTACAGATGGAGAAATATTTTGACTCAACCAACAGATAAAATAGATAATTCAAGCCCATTTAATTTGGACAATGATAACGCTTACCAAACGTGGCGTGCGCGTAAATTGGAAAATTACCCCAGCGAGTTGTCAGAGTTGGTGGTAGAAGTCAACGATCCACGTCAGTTAAGTCGTGCGGAACATGAAGCGATTTTAGCACGTTGCCGAGTTGCCAATATGGCCATTTATGTGAGTCCCGTAAAAGATGAGGACAAAGCCGTTATCCGCGAATTGGGTAAACAATTCAATCTCACTCAATTAGATAGCAATATGTGTGCGGATGATGATAGTATTACATCCTTAACGGTGGCAGAGGAAGGAAGGCGACAAACTTATATTCCTTATACTAATCGGCCTATTCACTGGCACACGGATGGCTATTACAATTCACCTGATAAGCAGATTTATGGTTTGTTATTGCATTGTGTGCGCCGTGCTGCCCAAGAAGGCGGTGAAAATGCCTTGCTGGATCACGAAATTGCTTACATCTTGCTACGGGACGAAAATCCCGAATATATCCAGGCGCTGATGCAGCTTGCAGTGATGTGTATTCCAGCCAACGTGACAACTGGCGCGACAATCCGCCCTACCCGTTGTGGCCCGGTTTTTTCGTTAACGCCTAGCGGCCATTTACACATGCGTTACACTAAACGGACACGCTCTATTAATTGGAAACCGGATAGAACCACTATCGCGGCCGTGCGATTTTTGGAAAACTTGTTAGACAGTGAATCTCCTTATATTTTTCGGGCCACTTTGCAAGCTGGACAAGGCCTTATTAGTAATAATGTGTTGCATGATCGATCAGGATTTACCGATTCAGACGACGCTAATCAACAACGTTTGCTTTACCGAGCGCGTTATTATCAACGTATTGCGGGCACTTGATCAATTTCACATTTGGCAGGAGTCCAAACTTTAGTTTGGCAGTCGTCCAAACTTTAGTTTGGCAGGATGAAAAGCGCAAATATAACGAATCCTTGTAGTTTAGTTTACTGTGCCAAAGCTAAAGCTAATGACGACAACATCTTTATCCGTATCGATTAACGAATCCTTGTAGTTTACTGTGCCAAAGCTAAAGCTTTGAACTCCAACATCTTTATCCGTATCGATTAACGAATCCTTGTAGTTATTATCCGTATCGATTAACGAATCCTTGTAGTTTACTGTGCCAAAGCTAAAGCTTTGGACTCCAACTAACTGAAACTGTACCAATTGCCCATAATGATCACTCATTGGATTAGTAAACAATTCCGCCCTCAATCCCTGAAAACGCTTATGTATCCAAACATGATCGATATCATACAATGGCAAATAGGATTTCCAAGTACCGCGCCAATTCCAAGAAAACTTAGAAGCCAAATAATACCCACCGCCAGCATCAGCAAACCTATCAAAACCAATGCTGCGACTAATCGCGTTAAAATCACCGGCAATAATATCAACAGGTTGGCCCTTGGCATGGTACGCTTCAATCGTCTGAACAATATCGGTTAACATAGGCACTCGCCATCTCGGCAATACCTGTTTCGACAACACCTGGAACTTTTTCGACATATTGCGCCCACCATCCACCGCCAACACGCGCAAGGGTTGCCCATGCACCGTGACTATAACTGTCATCGCATCAGCGCCTCTGATTTTCACATAACGCTCAAAGCGTAGCGGCCACGACGAGCAAACGGCTAACGGATTACCCCGTGTTTCCTCATACATAATCGTAGACCACCCCATTGGTTTGAGGAGGAAATTAAGCCGATATTTTGACGGCGTTTCGCTGAGAATAGCGATGTCAGGATTGTGCCGCATAATGTCTTGGCTTATGGATGACTTCCAGCTATTTTTTCTACCACCCCAATACACATTCCAATGCAGCACACTCACCTTAGTGCTAGGCCCTAAATCGGTTTCAGCGCCACCGGTTCCCAGCATCGACAGGCCACCCCAACTCATCAGGCCTAAGCCTATGAAAGTTAAACTAAAACGAAAACTGGGCCAACTACGGCCGGCCTGCAACCCATCCAACAGAATGGCCCACAAACCGAGCGGCAAAAGCGGAATATACATCAACAAAGCCAACTCAACAGTGCGATCACGAACAGTATGACCGATAACAGCTAACAATATAAGCAAGACAGTTGCTATTGTCAGCAAACGGCCGACGAGGCGGAACAGTCCAGCCCTAAAAAAATATGAAAAAATTTTCATTCTCAAATTTCACACATGGAATCAAGAAACCAAGTTTCTTCAAGAAACTTTTTCGCACACAAAAAATCCGATGTCTTCAAGACATCGGATTTTTAAAATTGGGCAAAAATTATTGACTTTGAAGAGAGTTTTTTTTAGAATTTTCTGGTTAGAAAGCGGCAGGTATCTGGTTCAGTACTCACCATTCCGTACGGGTTTTACCAGAGACTTACAATCTATCAATTTGCTTTTGCTGGCCGCGAATTCAGATTGTATAAAGCGGCTATCTCCCATTTTCGGTAAGCGATGAGTAGATTCACCCACTCGATGGAGTGCTATTGTTAACTTTTGTTAACATAAATGAATCGGAGAAGGTGAAAAGAAACCAAGTTTCCTTAAAAAACTTGTTTGGTTTCTACTCTGGGGAAGGGTTCGCGGCAAAATAATTCCAGAAAAAACTTTTGCCGCGAACGGAGAAGGGAGAGTAAGGATCGGCGAAAAAATAGCTATAGATTTTCAGATAATTATTTAGTCCCCTTTAGGGGACTTTCGCTTTCAGTGGTTGCCAAAGAAATTATTTACCTGAAAATATATACCTCAAGTTTTACACACCGCTAACCTCTCTATCGAGGTGAATCTTGCCTTGCAAGTTGGGAAATGTTAAATTTTTTCCGATCCTAATGTGATGGAAAAATCTATCTCACACGATGCCAAGTTTGAGTGCGGTAGAAAAAGCCCCAGTAGCCTCTGACTTTTAGTTGACCACCATCAAACCAGATTTTGCAACGGTAGATTTTGCCATTAGCCGGATCGAGGATAGTGCCGCCTGACCAGTCATCACGGTCATTCGTCAGGCCATCAACAATCACCATGCCGATGATTTTTTTGCCTTTGCGATCATCGGTGCATTTCACACAAACGGGATCGGGGTCTTCCCCGGGTTTACGAAACAACTTAATGATTTTGCCGTAAACCTTATCACCTTGCTTATAAATCCGAACAATGGATTTCGGTTCGCGGGTTTTGTCGTCAATGGTTTGCCATTGCCCGATAACGGCATTATTGCCGGCAAAGGCATTGGCCGCCGCCAAAAGTAGCCCCAAAAACAAGAAGTTAAGTCGTTTTTTCATCAGTTTGACTGGCCTCAATAAAGGTGAAAATGAACGGTTAGTATTACATTATGCGTCTATAAATACAAGCCTATCGCTAAAAATCCGATGTCTTTAAGACATCGGATTTTTTAACGGGAACACCGTCATTAAATTTTTGGCTTTTGTTCTTCAAAATGAGGCAGCCACTTCCAGTTGGGGGAGGCATCTTTCGCTTGACGAAGCAGCGCTTGGAAGTCCTTGTTCTCCCGCAACGCTTTTTTAGGCCATAAACGATCAAGCAGTTGATTCGCCAACTCGGCTTTATCGCTTGCTAAAACAAGAGCGGCTTCATATAAAGTTTTCTTGACAATTTCAGTCTCTTTCTCTTCCAACCATTCATAATCATTCAGCAGAGCATGTATGGACGTGGCTTGCAATTTGTTCTGCATCCAATCGAAATCGATCAAGAGCGATTTTAATTCGCTATGACGCTCCGCATGGTACAAGTGCATACAGAGAAATTCAAAAAAATAACCATCGTTAGGCCCACTCACCCAACCATGTTGATCACATTGGCGACGGTAAGCGGCTAACAAATGATTATGCAATTTATCCAACTCCGCTTCCGCCAATAAATAGTCATGTTGGAAGGAATGCAAACCCAAGTATCTCTTGGACGAAATTTCATAGACTTCCAACAAGCCTTTCTCAGCTAACTCATCAATGAATGCAATGGCTTTGTCGTCTGCCAGTTGGTACAGATAGCGCCATAACATAAGGACAACCGATTCTGGTATGCGCGAATAATCGCCAAAAACGGCCAATGTGAGGTAATAGTCACCCGGCTCCCCCAGCGCCTCGACATTGATGTGCAGTGCTTGCATCATAGCGCGTGGAAATTTGTCAGGAAATTCATACTCATCATCTTGTAAACGCTCCAGCAACGCTTCCCACTCCGACAAGGGTTGGCTACGTGCCACACTTGCCATTAACTGGAGTGCCAAGGGCAAATAACCACAGGCGTGTACCAACTTTTCCAAGTCGATAGGTACAGAGGAAGCCGTCACATCTTCTCGATCCACACACTCAAGGAAAAATTCTACAGCTTGTTTCTTGGTTGTGAACAGTTTTATTTCATAACCCTTTGCCGTCGTTATAAAATACTGAATAATGTCTAACAAATTGCTATCACTGCTGGTTATCAACAGTTGACAATGTTCCCCGACGATATTAAATGCCAAAACGTCTTGTGCGTCCAAGACATCATCCAAAATCAGCAAACAGGCGCGAGCGGCAAATAATTCACGCAAACGCTTAGTGCCTTCTTCCACGTCAAAAATATCAGTCGTGGTTTCACCTAGCGCATGGAAAAGCGTGACTTGGTAAGCCAGCAAATCGGCATCACTCCCTAAACGGATCCAAAATATACCCTCTGAAAACTCCTGTCGAATCTCCGTATCCCGCGCCAAAGCGGTTGCCATCACCGATTTTCCCATGCCGCTAGGGGCTTTAAGGACAAGAGGCGGTTTTTGTTTATCAGTGGCTTCTGCGAGCAATCTGGTTTTAATCTCATTGAAGAGTGACGCATTTTCCACAAAATGACTGGGTAATTCAGGAACCTGATGCAAGCTGGCTGGCTTAGTCTGTTTCTTGAGTTCTCCTAACTGAGTTTTAACGTTTTTGAGTTCAGTATCCAGATTGGTGATGACTCGTTGTAAATGGATTTTACGCTCAAGATCCGTTTTAAGGCTTTTGTAATATTGCAAATCCCCCAACATGCTATTCAACAACTCATAATGTTGTTTCAGTAAGCCGAGTTGGTGTTCTGAGAGTTCTTCCTCACTCGCAATGGCGGCTTTCTGAGGCGTTGTCTCTTGAGGCTGAGAAGTCGAGAGGGATTGCTCACGACTTTCAGCCAGTTTCGCCAGTTTCGCCACATTTTTCAGAAGTTCTTCAAACTGACTCCGAGGCAAAATGACGGCCTTTCTTTTCCCCGCGTCATCAGTAATGTATTGCAGTTGCAGCGATTTGTTATCGACAATTTTGCTTAAGTTCATGTTTTGACATCCTTATTTAATATTACTTTATGGTTGCCCCTTCTTTATGGTTGCCCCTTCTTTATGGTTGCCCCTTCTTTATGGTTGCCCCTTCTTTATGGTTGCCCCTTCTTTATGGTTGCCCCTTCGATATTGGCTTATCGATAAATACCCTAAAATTTATGCTTCAGTACTTACCCATTGATTGCCAGTACCCTTTAGGGTACTTTCGCTTTTAGCCAAACGCAGTAACGAGCGGAGCGAGATAATCGCTTTAGCGATTGGCTGGCGTGGAGGCCGATTATTTTGGTGTTTCCACCAGAGGCTTCTTCACTTTGGCAGGCAACTGAATAGTAAAAGTAGAGCCCTTGCCAAATTGACTTTCAACGCCGATTTCGCCGCCCATCATTTGGCAAAATTGCTTGGTGATGACCAATCCCAATCCAGTGCCGCCATATTTGCGTGTGGTAGACGCATCCGCTTGCATGAAAGCTTGGAAGACTTTTTCTATCTGCTCTGGTGTCATACCAATGCCGGTGTCACTTACCTTGAAAGCAATCCAATCATTATCATTTTGGCGCTCACGGCTTACCTCCAAAGTCACACTGCCCCGCTCCGTAAATTTGTTGGCATTGCTCAGCATATTGAGTAAACACTGGCGAACTTTAGTCACGTCTGCATACATCGTCCCCAAGTTGTCTGGACAGTTGACAGTCAAGCGATTGTTATTTTTATCCACTACCTGTTCAATGGTTCCAGTTACATCGCTTACTATCGTGCTAATCTCAACCGTCTCCAAATAGAGTTCCATCTTCCCCGCTTCAACTTTGGAAAAGTCAAGAACATCATTGATGAGCGCCAATAGATGTTTACCAGCACTCGCTATTTTTTTCAAATCGGGGACAAAGTCCTCTTGACCCATATCTTCCGCTTCTTCTTGTAACATCTCGCTATAGCCAATAATAGCGTTCAAGGGCGTGCGAAGTTCATGGGTCATATTGGCGACAAATACACTTTTGGCTTTGTTAGCTTCCTCGGCATCCGCCCGTGCTTTTTGGGCCTCTTCATTCTTTGCTTCCAAAATCGAGAATGAAATTCGTAACTGCTTAGCCATCTGATTAAAACCGTTAGCAAGCGTCCCAACTTCATCCTGATACTTAACCGTGACGTGTTGGTGCCATTCACCCTGAGAAAGCGTTTCGGCCGCGACAGTGAGCTTCAGTATAGGTTTCAGCAATTGAGTCGTTAGTAACCATATCAAAATCATCACGCTGAACACTGCAACGACGACAATCATAACGACTAATTGCAAAAAAAACCGTTCTTTTTCCAATACCTCTGCTTCTTGTTGTAGCGCGATAACGTTCCAATTGTTGGGGAGATGAACACCATAAGATAACCATTTTACGCTGTTTTCATCTATGAAGGAATAGAGGCCGGTATTGCCTTCCAAGATCGTTTTGACGGGCGGATAGTGACTGATATCTGTTAGCTTATCTCCCGTCACGTATTTTGGTTCAGGATGGGCAAGGACTTGACCCTTTTCGTCTACCAAAAAAGCATAGCCGGTCTTTCCTAAACGGATAGCCCCAACTACGTCACTGAGATCGGTTAGGAAGGTAGCGATAACAGCCACACCGACGATTTTTCCAGGCTCCTTTTCTAAAAAAGCTTGCTTCGCGGCCTTAAGAGGTTGCTTCGTTTCCTTAACAGGTTCCTTATACTTGATTAAATCAAAAGTCAGAGGATCAGCAATCCCCGTCGCTGGCAAACCAAAATACTCTGTTTGATATTGGCGGACTGCCTCTGCTGTTTTATCGTCGTAGAGACCAGAAATCTCGCCATGATAGTATTTTCGTTCTTTGAGTTTATTCTGTAATTTGGCGACTAATGTTCCTTTATCACCCATTTTTAGCGTGGGAAGCTGGCGGATTGGTGCCGCGAAGAGAATTCTAGGGACTTTAAAAGAACGAGATATGCTGGCATCGCGAACAATTTCTTCACCTGCCAGAACACGTTTAAAAAACTCACGACGGCTGACGTTACTCCGTTTTTTAACTTTGCCGGTGCCTCTAGCAATCACAACGCCTTCACTATCAAGCGTCGCGATACCGTATGTCTCACTGTAAAGACGGTAAGTGGTAGAAAGGCTAGGTAGATGCTGTTCTTCATCTAGGCTTGCAAACTGACGATTCTCGCTCAGACTACGCACAGCCAACACATTCATCTTGTCCCATCTTGAAACATTATCAGCCAAGTCAGTCACTCGCAACGCGAGCGCGTCTTTCGCCTCTTGGCGGATAATATGAGCCGCGTGAGAACTCGCATACCAGATAGCAACAAGCATAGGTGGCACAACACCTAGCAGCACAAGAACTATCGTACGGAATCGTAAACTTTGTAAGAATAATTTTTTCATGGAAAAATGTTGAACAATTGGGAAACACAGAGATCAGTGAGTGAACACCGAGTCACACGGAGTTAATTACTAGTGGTAAAAAATAGACTGTGCTTGACATCCTTTGCCGTTTTAGTATTATAAAAAATAATTGGGGCTTGCCTGGGGCGTTGCCCTAGGCTTTAATAATACTTACCGAAGGGGCTTGCCTGGGGCGTTGCCCCAGGCTTTAATAATACTTACCGAAGGGGCTTGGCTTGCCAGTGTATCTACCTGGCGAAAAGCCCCAACGGGGCGACATTAATATAGCCAGTGTATCTACCTGGCGAAAAGCCCCAAAGCGAAAAGCCCCAAAGCTCTAAGAAGCCCTACAACATCCGGTTGACTACAATTGGAAAAAGTCCTCAAAAAATTTGGTGAACAGTTAATGAAAAATCAGCACGGTTTTGTTTTAGTCACTACACTGTGGGTGTTAGCTATGCTCACCCTTGCGGCTAGTTTTTTCGCCTTGTGGACTCAGCGCACATTGACGATTGCCCAAACTCGGCAAGCCGATATACAAGGGGAAATTGATATGCTCAGTACACAGGCGAATGTCATCTATCTATTGACAACGCAGCCTTTTACGCTTGGAGGATTAACTGTTCCCGATGCGCCCGATACGATTGATAAATCTAAAAGCTATGAAGACAGTATTTTACCCGTTGGTACAGAAATTGCCGTGGATGACCGATCTTATTTTGGGCATGGCAAAGCCTTTTTTGCGTTGCAAGATGAAGGGGGACTGATTAATATTAATATTGAAACAGAACAAACTCTTGGTCGTTTGCTGGGTTTATTGGGTGTTGAAGCTAAATTACGCGCTCCCTTAATCGCCAAACTGAAAGATTACATTGATTTGGATGACTTGCATAGAGCCAACGGTGCCGAGTCCTATCACTATGAACAACGCAATTTACCGCCGCCGACTAATCGCTATTTAAAGCATCAAATGGAAACTAAAAGGGTGCTAGATTGGGCGGAACAAACCACTTTATGGGAAAATCATCAATTGAGACAATTGACGCACCTCTATTTAGCGGCACGCTCCAATATTAATACGGCCCCTTCATTGGTATTGCAAGCAGCTTATAATCTCAGCGCCAACAATGCTGAACGCATTATTAAAATGCGCGAAAGAATGCCATTTTATACTTTGAAAGGCGTTTTCCAAGTGACTGGTATACAGTTAGATGTTGATCCACTTGAAGAGAACTTTTTCCCATCTGAGTATTCACGCCTGACACTTTGGTATGCAGGTGCGCGCCGTATGCGCCAAGTTCATATAGAATTAACGCCTAATGCTGAGAAGATAAAACCTTGGCAAATTGAGTCTAGTTTGGAATTTGAACTCTTACCAATTTATGCTGACAAATTCCCTCATCATGTCCAAACGACGCTTTTTATCAGTGATCAGTTATCAGTGTTCAGTGATCAGTCGTCTAAATTTTAGTGTATGGCTAATGAGGCGCAATTGGGGGCCATAACTTAATTTGAAATCATTCAAAACCTTTTATGGCTCCTAAATCAGGTAGGCTAGTACTCTGTCAATGTCTTTTATCAGTGATCTGTTATCAGTGATCTGTCGTCTAAATTTTAGTGTATGGCTAATGAGGCGCAATTGGGGGCCATAACTTAATTTGAAACCATTCACGTCGGCAAAAGTTTCCGCAACGGAAACTTTTGCCGACGTAACATTTTATGGCCCCTAAATCAGGTAGGCTAGTACTCTGTCAATGTCTTTTTGACGGGTAACAGGAATCGTCGGCAAAAGTTTTTCGCTGAAAAACGGGAGCAACGATTGGAGTCCTGCCAAACTAAAGTTTGGACTCCATTGAGAATGTACCTACTTATATCTACAAAAACGCAATGAGATTATTTTCACCCCGACGCTATCTACAAAAACGCAATGAAATTGTCACACCGCAAAGTCGAAAAGGGCGGCGCGAATGGGTTATCTCACGTAGCCTCTGTTACTATCGTCTCTTTTCCTTGACAGATATTCCAGCCGCTCGTCGAGACAGCGTTTTGCAACTTCAAATTAAACAATGGAGTCCTTTTCAAGATTATGCCAGTTATATTGTCTGGCAAGGTGGGCAAGCGCAAGTCTGGATTTGGGATAAACAACAACAGCAAAATCTGCTGACAGAAACGGGCATCAAAAAAGCCACTTGTTTGCCAGAAAGCCTGTTACGGACACGTTGCACCAAGGATACGATACAATTGCTCCAATGTTTAGAAGGCTTTGAAGGACAAATCTGGATAGACGGTTTATTAATAGGTAGTCGTTGGTGGGCACAAATCCCCAACGAAACACAATGGGCAAACTTTCAGCGTGCCCATAGCTTGCCGGCAAGTACCGAGGAACCCAGCCCGATTGAAGAAGCTTTGCTAAAGCGCCCTTGGGGGCGGAGTAAAAAGCATTTTAGTCGATTTAAGTTGTTTCATGAACGGATATGGGTGACTTTGGGCGCGGCTATTTTTATCGTTGTCTTAACTTGGCAAACCGTTAGCATTTGGAAATGGCAACAAGCCACGGAGCAACTGCAAACACAGATTGATGAATTGAATGAAAATGTTGCACCTATCTTGGCAGCACGCAATCAAGCCTTCGCTGACAAAAAACAATCTGAACAGATACTGGCTTTGGCTCCCTATCCTTCGCAACTGGAATTGATGACACAAGTGGCTGAAAAACTGCCACGCCGGAACACCAAACTAATAGAATGGTTCTATCAAATTGGAGAATTGCGCTTTACAATTGAAACCCGTAGACTTGATCCTACTTTTTATGTAAAAACTTTTCAAGCACTGCCCTTATTTAGAGATGTCAAGGCAGAAACGGGGCGCAAATCAAATCAAATCATTATCAGTATGCAGCTTACTATACAAATGAAAAATGAAAAATGAAAAATGAAAAATGAGTTTGTAAATGAGTCATTTTAGAAATAATTCAATGACTGGATCGCATTTTCAGTTTCACGGTTTTAAAGAAAGTACGTTCCGTATAAATAAGGTTAAAGGGGAAACGGGAAAGTTTTCATTAACTAAGGGCCATTTTTCAGTTTTCATTTTTCAGTTTTCAGTTTTCAGTTTTCAGTTTTCATTCCTTCGCAATTACCAATGTCTAAAACCTTTTCTTCACTCTCAACTGAACTACGCAAAAATACCCGTCTCCGTGCCGGGCTATGGTTAATTGTGGCGATATCAATAAGTTATCTTGTTCTCCTGCTCAATGATTACCAAGTCAAACTACAGCAGGAGCATCAGAGCGCCTCAACCCGTTTAAATCAGTTGCAAACCATTACCAGTCAAACCCAATGGTTAGAGCGAGCCGCCCAAGCGCAAGCATTGCGTAGTCAACTCCAAGTCAAATTCTGGCAAGCCAACACTCAAGGGTTAGCTCAAGCCACCTTTCAAAAGTGGCTAGACACCGAAATGAAGCGTGCTAAACTGATAAAAAAGGCGTATTTGCGAATCAAATCTGTTTTGGAAATGCCCAACGACACTAACGCATGGAAAGTGACAGCCAGAATAGATGCGCCTTTTACGCAGCGAAGCTTAAACCGATTACTATTCGCAATTGCTCAACATCCACTGTTCATTGTGACTGAGCGTTTAGAGATTCGCCATTCAAGAACACCAAGGCTTACGCTTATCGTTAGTGCTTATTTTAAAGCGCCAGTGGTTTCCTCATAACAGCGGAGTCCAAACTTTAGTTTGGCAGGGTGTCCATATTTGTCCAAGTGATAATTGACATGATACGTGTTATTTTTTTATTAATTTTGTTAGCGGGGTTGACAGGACTGTTAACCAATCAGCAAATTCAGATACCCAAGGCGAGGCAAACGACAGAAGCTTCTGATGATACTTGGAAATTGCCAAAGGAGTCTATCGCGCCTAATCCGTCAAGGCTCCATGTCAAACTACGCCAACTCAGCCCTTGGGAAACAGATAACCAAACAACGACATCAAAAAGTTCATCTAGCCCACGAAAACAAAAAACCAAGTGGAAGTTTGTCGGTATCGTTCAAAAAGGCCGCCAACGCTATGTTATGCTGTTAGAAAATAACAAAGTTACCCAATATGGCTTAAAGAGTTCTTTGCCGGGGGGTGCTTATTTACGTCGGATAAATGATGATTCCATTGAAGTCATCCAAGACAACGGTGAAGTTGAAGTGATTCACCTGTATCGTTAGTAAACATTTCAGGAGTCCAAACGACGCGTCGTTTTTAGTTTGGCAGTGCCAGAGTATTTAAATCCGTCCAAACTAGACGCAAAAATTTTTGCGTCAAAAAAACACTTTTGCGTAGATTGGACTCTGCCAAACTTTTAGAGTCCTGCCAAACTCAAGTTTGGACTCCTACCAAACTAAAGTTTGGACTCCTACCAAACTAAAGTTTGGACTCCTTTACACTGATCACTGTCCAAACTCGTTTATCCGCGTAATTCGTTGTACTTACTTAATTAATTCGTTTATCCGCGCAATTCGTTGTACTTACTTAATTAATTCGTTTATCCGCGTAATTCGTTGTACTTAGTTAATTAATTCGTTTATCCGCGTAATTCGTTGTACTTTTACAGCTCCTGAGTTGTTTTACCATGTCATGAAATTCAGTTAAGGCTTCTTCAATATTGGTTATGTCGAACTCTTGGGCAAAGCGACGCAAATTTTCACCATAATGGCTTAAACTTAGCGCGTTATACTCTGTTCCTAACGCTATCACTTTATTGCCGAAATCGCTAATCGCTTCTATTTCCATCAACCCGTTTATCTTTTCCCAGAGTGGCATGATTTCTTCCAGTGTTTCTATCAATTCTGGGAGTTTGGCAATCTCAGAGGTTGTTTTCAAGGTGTTAACCTCTGCATCGGTATGACTAACCGGATCGACCAGCTTGTGCTTTAAATAATGTGATAACTCGTTAAAGAGCGCATGCGTATTAACGGGTTTAGACAAATATCCGTTAAATCCGTATGTCTTTATCTGCTCGCCCAGTGTGATAGAGGCCGTTAAAGCAATAACAGGTATATTAAAGGTATTCGGATTTGCTTTCAACGCTTGCGTGGCTTCATAGCCGTCCATCACGGGCATTCTAATATCCATTAAAATGAGAGCCGGATGATATTCTTCTGCAAAGAGCAAAGCCATTTGTCCGTTTTCGGCTTCAACAATGTCCAAGTTGACTTGAGACAAATATTCCTTGATGAGTTCGCGGTTGGAATCAATATCATCCACAACCAGTACCCGAGCCTTTTCAAAGGAAATATTCTTAAAATCAAAGGATTTATCTTGTGTATCAACCGACTCTATGGATGCTACTTCGATATCCCGTAAAGTGATTTCAAAAACGCTCCCTTGGGCTACGGTACTCTTGACCGAAATTTGACCATTCATCATTTCGACCAGTCGTTTGGTAATGGCTAATCCAAGTCCGGTGCCGCCATATTTTCGGGTACTTTGACCATCCTGTTGGCGAAAGGATTCAAAAATAAGTGCCTGTTGATCTTCTGGGATACCGATACCAGTATCGGCCACCGAAATGATAAAATCAACTTTGCTGTGATCGGCCACTTTATAGATTTTTTGGGCACTCAGTTTGAGGTATCCTTTTTCAGTAAATTTGATGGCATTGCCGATAAGGTTGAGCAGCACTTGTCGCAGCCGGGTTTCATCCAGTAGCAGTGCCGGCGGTAACGCGTTGTCAATATCTACAATGAATTCTAAGTTTTTCTCGGCTATCTTGAGAGCGAAAATTTGCTTTAATTCATTGAAAATGAGACAAGGATCCACAGCCTCGTATTGAATTTCTAGATGCCCAGCTTCGATTTTGGAAAGATCAAGTATATCATTAATTAATGTTAACAGACTTTTGCCGGCCGTTTGAATGGAGTCCAAATAACCCTTTTGCTTTTGATCGGTAATCCGTGTAGACAACAGTTCACTGAAACCGATAACCGCATTCATGGGCGTACGTATTTCATGGCTCATATTGGCCAGAAATTCACTTTTGGCGCGATTGGCGGATTCGGCCGACTCGGTGGCCTGTTTTAAGGCGATTTCTGTGAGTTTAAGTGGAGTGATATCTTGTGCAATACCAACACTTCGCCGTTCTTGGGTACCCTCCACTTTAAACAAAAAAGTGCGTGCCCAAATCCAGCGTATTTCACCATCCGGTCTTTTTATGCGATATTCCTGATTAAAGTTAATTTCTTTGAGGTATTCATTTTCAACAGCCTTGATGACGCGATCTCGATCTTCAGGAATAATGATTTCCAGAAACTGATTCGGATTTTGGTAAAGTTCTTCGCATTTAAAACCAAACACCGTTTCGTAGGCGGGGTTGATATAAAGCATTTGCTCCGGTGTCCGTAAAAAAAGGACTTGTTCAAGATCGTAATTCTGTTGTTAAGTATCAACATGTATCAACAAATGTTGATAAATCCGAACACGGGAACGATCAACCCATTATCCCCTCGCTATCGCTTAGGGTTACTTGATGAACACTCGTTGTGTTGGGTGTAACCAGTCTTTGACGTAATCACCCACTTTTTCAACCAGTTTACCGAATGAAAACTTGGAATCACTTTTCCTTAAAATGTTATATGCGCCATTGGCGTCAGCATTGACCAAGGTTCCATCTTGACTCTGGTACAAACCACGCTTAATTCGTTTACCGCTATAGGTAGGTTTGGCCTCTTTTACATACTTTTTAGGCATTTTATCACCGTCAACAAAACTCGCTTTTGACGTGTAGCTCTCGTTTGCAACTGTTAATTTTATAGAATGAAGCCCAAGTTTGTAACGTAATTTGTCCACAAACTGGCCGAGAGACAAGTTCACGAAGTTTTGATTAGTCTTTTTGCCTAAGTTAATATGATCAAGGGATTTGGTGACATCACCAACAACAACTTTTGATATATTATTGACCAAACAAATTTTTACGACATGTGCGGTGGCTTTATGCAAGCAATCATTGATTCTAGCATTGCGCCAATCTGTCAGGTTTTGCAATCTATTTGACCATTTTTTACCTCGATATTTTTCGAGTTCAGATTGAATTTTAGCTTTTCGTTTGTTGTAGTAAGCATTAACCGATTTAATTCGCCTACCATCAATGATAAAAGGCTTGATAACACCATTGGTGACGCAAGTGGCTAAGTTATTCAAACCTAAGTCAATTGACATGACTTGATCATTTGGTACCGCTTGCTGATAGGTAGCTTGATTTTCCTCATAAACAAAAACGGCTTGGAATGAGTGCGGTTTGGGTATAATTTCTACCTGTTTGATATTTTTACCTATCAGTTGTTTGGGTAAAGGAATTTTTAATTCGTTTCCCTTGGTCGCATCCAAAACCACTTTGTCAAAGTCAATTTGAAAAGCTTGAAAATCATAAATCAAGTTATCATATTGACTTTTCTTGAAACGAGGCGGCTTTGGTTGTCCCTTATATTTGCTGGGGTTTTTCTTAAAATCTTGAGTTGCTACAAAGAAAGACTTGAAATTTTTATCCAGTCTTCTCAAGATTTGTTGGGATACCTTAGCTTTAAGAAGCTTGTAATTGATCTCTCCTTCCAAATTATGGACTTGTTTCATGGCTTTATCCATTTGAGGGTAACTAAAGTATTTACCTGTGGCCTCATAAGCCTGTCGCAAAGTCCATAAAGTTTGGTTGTAGAGATTTTTTGCATGAGCAGTCAGCTTCCTAAGCCGTTTAAACTGGGATTTATTCAATCCTCTAATTTTGGTTTTCAGTGCTTTCTTCATTTAGCACCTCAATAGCACGTTGAACACGCCGTTTGGAATAATGTTTCATTGAAAAACAGTGAATCAATGTAATGATCTCGTTCATTATTTCCTCGCTGTCTAGTATATACGGACTTTCTCGGTTAAAATGGCGGTGGCTTAAAATAAATACGATTTTATCGCCTTCACGTCGGGCTAAGGTAAATTCACCGGTTTCACCAAAACCTTCGTAATGCTTGTGAGCATCGATAATTTGGCTCAGCGTCGCAACGGAGGCACCGCCTACCACATCCTCAGCACTGTGTTTGGCATCAAAACGGGCAACGGCTTCAATGAGTCGCGCTTGAGTCTGTGCTATTTCCATCAAACGTTCTTGTTCTTCTTCAAAAGCGGTTGTATAAAGCAACCAGCCGGTAATGGCAGAAAGTAAGAAAGCGGAAATAGTCAGAATGGCGGATGAAAATATGACGATTCTTGTACGATAAGTTTGTTTATTTAGAAATTGCATTTTATATGAAACCTTTTAAAAATCAGATTTATTGAAGAAATAGGATTTTTTCGTAGTAAGAAAGACTTAAAGTTTGTAGTAGGCGCTTTAGCGCCTAAGTTTGTAGTAGGCGCTTTAGCGCCTAAGTTTGTAGTAGGCGCTTTAGCGCCTAAGTTTGTAATAGGCGCTTTAGCGCCTAAGTTTGTAGTAGGCGCTTTAGCGCCTAAGTTTGTAGTAGGCGCTTTAGCGCCTAAGTTTGTAGTAGGCGCTTTAGCGACTTAATCTTTATGTAAGTTGTGGCTAAATAAAATACCCACACAGTAAAAAAACTTTGTTTCTCTATGGGTATATTATTTTCACGCTCCACCCCAAACTAAAGTTTGGACTCCTACCAAACTACTCCAGTGCCAAAGCTGAAGTTTTGGATTCCAGCGCTTTTACGAAGCGGGAAGGCGAATATAAAATCGACTTCCTTTTCCTTCTTCACTTTCAACTCCTATCGTACCGCCGGTTTTTTCTACAAATTCTTGGCACAAAATTAAACCTAAACCAGTGCCTTTTTCTTCGCCAGTTCCAATCGTGGTATGACTCACCTCAATTCGGAACAGCTTGTCAATGTCTTGGGGAGTTATGCCAACGCCGGTGTCTGAGATTGAGATTTCAATCACATTTTCTTCTGTTTTAGAAAAAATTTCTACTTGGCCGTTTGTCGGGGTGAATTTGATGGCATTTGAAAGTAAGTTTCTGATGATCGTGTCAAGCATATCTTCATCCGCAACAACGGATGTGCTCTCTAAAACGGAAGAAAAAAAATTGAGTTGTTTCGTTCTTGCGTTGTTCCTTAGCAGGGCAAGGTTTCGGTCAACAATCTCTTTCAAGTTTAATGTGACCGGTGTCACTTGTATTCGGCCAGTTTGTGATCTTGACCAGTCTAACAGGTTCCTTAATAAACTATAGCCTTCTTCTAAGCTGTTCTGAATCAGCGCCAAAAACTCTTCTCTTTCACTTTCCTCAAGTAGTTGTCCACCCTGCGCTCTTAACAGGTTTGATGAGCCAAGTGAGGCATTGAATATATTCGTTAAATCGTGCGCGATGATGGAGAAAAATTTGTCTTTGGTGGCAAGGGCTTGTCTGAGTTCTTCTTTTGCCGCTCTTAGTTCAAGATGCGTATTGACGCGCGTCATTAATTCGTTGCTATTGAAGGGTTTGGTGACATAATCAACGGCTCCCAGTTCTAAACCTTGAATCACATCTTCTTTTTCGGTTTTGGCCGTCAAAAAAATCACCGGGATATCCTTGGTGGCCGCATTTTGCTTGAGTTGTTTGCAGACTTCAAAGCCGTCAATGTTGGGCATCATAATATCCAGCAAAATGAGATCAGGGTGTCTCTTTTTGACATAATTCAATGCTTTCATGCCATCTTGGGCTAAGGCAGGACTGAGGCCGTTTGTCCTCAGTATACTTCCCAAAACTTTAAGATTTTGTGGATTGTCATCCACGACTAAGACCAGTTTTTTGCTCATATGGGGTTTCCTGTTGATACCAATTTGTGCTTATTTTACAATGACTCATTCATTAAGTTCCAAGGGCGATAGCCAGGGGCGTTAGCCAGGGGCGATAGCCAGGGGCGTTGGCACTGGCTATATTAATAAGTACTGAAGCACAAATAAACAGGTATTTTACTGCAAAGGGCAACCATAAAGGATTGCCCCTACCATGTCCGATGATGTGTAGGGGCAATCCCTTGTGGTTGCCCCTTGTGCTTGCCCCTTGTGGTTGCCCCACTTCTTTATGCTTCTGTTAAAATACCTGAAAATTTAGGGCTCAGTACTTATCGCCCCGTTGGGGCTTTAAAATTCCAAGGGCGAAATTCGTTTATTCCCCAATTCGTTGTACTCGTTTTACCATGGCAGGAAATTCGTCCAGTGTCTTTTCGATATTGGTGATGTCGAAATCTTGGGCTAAGTCACGCAAATGTTCGCCATAACGGGAGAGAACTCGCACGCCATATTCACAACCAAAGTTTATCACTTTTTCGGCAAATTCTTCAATGGCATCCATTTCCATCATGTCGTTTATCTCTTCCCAAATGGGCATCATCTCATTTTCAAGTTTGCCTATCAACTCTGGGAGTCTCGCAATGTCAGAGGTTAGCATGGTGTCTGCCCCCACGGCGGCCTCTGTGACTGGCTCAGCCGACTTTTTGGCATGCTTTAAATACTGTGATAATTCGTTAAAGAGGGCCGGCGTGTTAATGGGTTTGGATAAATAGCCATCAAAACAGTGGGCTTTTGATTGATCACTTGCTGTGACAGAGGCCGTTAAAGCGATAACCGGTATATCCAAGGTATTCGGATTCGCTTTCAATTGTTGGGTGGCTTCATAGCCATCCATGATCGGCATTCTGATGTCCATTAAAATCATATCCGGCCGATATTCGTCTGTAAATAGTAAGGCTTTTTGCCCATCTTCGGCCTCTATAACGTCCAGATTGACTTGAGACAAGTATTCTTTGATGAGACGGCGGTTGGCTTCAATATCATCCACAACGAGTACTTGGGCCTTGTCAAAGGAAATACCATTGAAATCAAAGGCTTGCTCATGCGTATCAACGGCCTGTGTGGATGAGACTTCGACATCCCGTAACGTGATTTCAAAAACGCTGCCGCGCCCGACGCTACTCTTGACCGAAATTTGACCGTTCATCATTTCTACCAAGCGTTTGGTAATGGCGAGTCCCAGTCCGGTGCCACCGTATTTGCGGGTACTTTGACCGTCCTGTTGTCGGAACGATTCAAAAATAAGTGCCTGTTGATCTTCGGGAATACCAATGCCAGTATCGGCCACTGTGATGATCAAATCAAGTTTGCTAGAAATCCCCCCTGGCCTCAAAATTTCCTCAGGCTTCCCTTTTTCAAAGGGGGGTGTAGGGGGGATTTTCGGGATTTGGGCGCTCAGTTTGATGTCGCCCTTTTCAGTAAATTTGATGGCATTACCAATTAAATTAAATAGCACTTGCCGCAGCCGAGTTTCATCTAATACCAGCGCCGGTGGCAATTCTTTGTCAATATCCACAATGAATTCAAGATTTTGTTCGGCGGTTTTGAGCACAAAAATTTGCTTTAATTCATTAAATATGATAGTTGGATTGACAGCTTCATACTGAATTTCCAATCGCCCAGCCTCAATTTTGGACAAATCAAGTATATCATTAATCAGAGTCAGCAGACTTTTGCCGGCCGTTTGAATGGAGTCCAGATAACTCTTTTGCTTTTTATCTGTGACAAGTGTGGACAACAGTTCACTGAAACCTATCACGGCGTTCATGGGCGTGCGGATTTCATGGCTCATGTTAGCCAAAAATTCACTCTTGGCGCGGTTGGCAGACTCAGCGGCTTCCTTGGCTTGTGTCAATGCTTTTTCAGATTGTTTTCGCTGAAAGATATTTCTCACCAAAACAATGACTTCATTGTCATTGACTTTCACAAAACGCGCTTCAAAATCCTGCAATTCGTTGTTGATGGGCATTTGATATTCAAATTGAGACACCGTGTTTTTGAGTGTACGCTCAATAGCGAACGCGACAGCACTGGCAAATCCCTTGTGAAACACTTCATCAACCCTTTTACCGAGAAATTGTTCTGTTGGCATTACTAAATCGCTTTCACGGCTACTCTTGTAGCTGAGAAAAACCCCTTTGCTGTCGAGATGAAACAGCAAATCAGGGATTGATTGGAGAATGGCGTGGTTTTTAGCTTCGCTATCCCTTAATGCTTTTTCGGCCTGTTTGCGTTCAGTGATGTCGCGGACAATGCCAACGAACTTGCGCTGATTACCAAGCCACATTTCGCTGACAGCCAGATCAAGTGGAAAAATTGTACCTTCCTTGCGTTGTCCTTGGACTTCTCGGCCGATCCCAATGATTTTTGCAATCCCCGTGGACTTATAGTTTTGAAGATAACTGTCATGCTCGCAGCGGTAAGGCTCTGGCATCAGTATCTTGACATTTTTGCCGAGTACTTCATGGGCAAAGTAGCCAAAGATTTGCGCCGCCGCTGGATTAAACGATTCAATAATGCCGTATTCATCAATGGTGACAATACCGTCCACAATGTTCTCAACAAGGGTGCGGAGACGTGTTTCGCTTTCACGCAATTGTTTTTCAGCCCGTTTGCGGTTGGTGATGTCAGTCACAAACGCAAAACTGGCCCTCATTTTTTTTGCTTCATCTACCAGCGTTGTTGCGTTGAAATGCGTAAAAACCTCATGACCGTTTTTATGTTTTAAGGTAATTTCATAACTGTGGTTAGGTTTAGAAGACCGTTTTGCAATTTGCGCTTTAAAAATAGTGAGATTTTCTTCATCCACAAAATCAAAGGGCTTTTTGCCCATCATTTCTTCTCGAAGATAACCCAACATCTGACAAAGTGATTGATTCACGTCAATCGTTCTAGCTTGTTCGTCTATTAGCCAGTAACCTTCTGAAGTCGTTTCGATAATGCGCCGATGCCGCTCTTCACTTTGTCGCAACGCGTTTTCGGCGAGTTTGCGCTCGGTAATGTCTTCAATCTTGGCGAGAAAATAAAGGAAGTCCCCCTTTTCATTATGAAAAAGCGAAACCGCTAAATGTGCCCAAATCAACTTTCCGTCTTTTCTAATGTATCGTTTTTCCATTTGGTAGCATGAAATGACACCATTTAAGGCTTGTTTGATCAATTCTCTATTTTGGGGCATATCCTTTGAATAGGTAATATCGACAACCGTCAGTCTAATCAGTTCTTGTTCACTATAGCCCAACATCTGGCAAAAAGCGGCATTGACTTTGATGAGCCGAAAGGCCGCATCAATAATAGCCATACCAATGGGCCCTTCTTCAAACATTTTGCGAAACCGCTCTTCATTCTGTCGCAATTGTTCTTGGGCTTGCTCGCGTTCAGTAATGTCTCGATAGACATATTGAATAACCGGTTTGTCTTGAAGATAAATCAGATGGGCCGATATTTCAGCCGGTATTTCATGTCCATCGGAACGAAGCACCGGCAATTCAATGGGAATGATTTGATTTTCTAGCGTCAATAGCGCATGTTGAGCAAATATTTCCGTTAATTCAAGGGTTGAAGGCGGGTGTAACTGTGATTGGTTAAGTCCAATAATCTCCTCACGGGGTTTTTGCAATAATTGTGAGGCGGCGGGATTAATGTCAAGAATTTTGCCGCTGTTAGGCTCTGTCAAAAATATCGCATCCGGCGCACCTTCAAAGATGGCTCGAAATCGTTCTTCACTTTCTATCATTCGGGTGATGATGGGATTGACGAGACGGATGATCGCCACGAAACCTATCATTATGATTAAACAGGTAATTCCCATCGCAATTAGCCCTGTGCGGATAAAGGGAGCGCGGATTTCAGTGATATCGATTTTGGCGACAATCCCCAGATTTAAAAAGGACACCGGCTCGTAAGCGGCTAACACCGTAGCCCCTCGGTAATCTAAACCAACAAGAATACCTGAGTTGCCCTGAAGTGCTTGGCGCATGGGTTCTGCTAGTCGTGAGTTAAAGGGCACCTGCTTTGGTTTTTCCAAGCTTGAATGACGGTGGCGAAGCAAAAACACGATTTGTTCGGCTTGTCGTTTTGCTAAAGTAAATTCACCTGTTTCGCCAAAACCTTGGTAATGGCTATGTGCATCGACGAGTTGTTTGAGGATGGTGGAAAAGACTTCTGAAGGGGGTACGTGTTTGAGATCAGAACGCGCCATTGCCTCAATCATCCGCGCCCGGCTCTGCGCTATCTCTATCAAGCGTTTTTGCTGTTCTTCAAAAGCCGTTTCATAAAGTAACCAGACGATAACGGCTGAGAGTAAACCGGCTGAAATCGCGAGAATGGCGGATGAAAATATAAGGATTTTTTTCTGGTAAATTTTTTGGCTTAGAAATGGCATTTGATATTCCTTTTGATTATATTAGTGCCGGAAGGCGGAAATCCTCAGTTATCAGTGATCAGTTATCAGTGTTCAGTGATCAGAAGTCCAAACTTTAGTTTGGCAGGTTTTGAGTTTGGCAGGAGTTCAAACTTTAGTTTGGCAGTGCCAGAGAAAGTTTGGCAGTGCCCTTAAACCAAGTTATAGGGCCATTCTTTAATTTGAAAACTTCCAAACTATTTTATGGCCCTCAAACAAGAATTGTTCAAAATAACCCTATTAAATAAATGCTTTTATTGACTCATTCGTTGTACTCATTCGTTGTAGTCATTCCTACCACGAAGTCAGGAAATGCCGCCAACCTTAAGGAAAACCAGTGGAACAACCCCAAAGCCTTAAGGAAAACCGGTGGAAAGGTATATATACTTAGCACCGATCGAGGCCTCGATCACAAATTGCTTTTTTGTCATTTCTTTTTTCGGAGAAATAGGGTTTTCATGGCTGTTAGCGAAATTGCGCTTTTGTCATTTCTACAGATACGAAATATGGTTTTCATGGAACAATTTATCGCAGTGTGATACATAATATAAAACTTAAGGATGGCGGTGTCTAGTATAAGAGGTGCCCTGAAAACACCCTCTACTTAGATGCCGACTTGACTGATAACAGAACCAAAGTGGCTCATGAAAACGACTTAACTCAGAAAACCGCCAAAGTCACTCAACTTGAAAACTATTCTCCTTTGCACCGCGAAATGAAAGTCAAAGTGGGCCAAGTTGTCGGATTAAAGTCAAAGTGGGCCAAGTTGTCGGATTGATAGGTATGAGTTTTTCCAAGCGATACTTAAAAACGACTTTCAGAAAACCGCCTAACTCACTCAACTTGAAAACACAGTCTACTTACTTAGATGCCGACTTGACTGAGAAAAGAACTAAAGTTGCTCAACTTAAAATCAGAAAACCGCCTAGTACAGTAAGGCGGAAGTTTCCATACCATCCTAACGCCAACGGCTGATGCTGTTGGCTGTGGGTGGTATGGATATTTCCGCCCTCCTGCACTAGCCTAACTACTCACTCAACCTGAAAACGACTTTTCTCGTTCCAAACTGAAGTTTGGAAACGTATTCTCCTTTGCACAGCGAGATGAAAGTCAAAGTGGGCCAGGTTGTCGGATTGATAGGTATGAGTTTTCTATCAGATTTAACCGCATGATGCACTGAACGATGCGCGTTGCTGAATGAAATTCGTTGTCAATCAATCGAACTCAATCCGTTTATCGGCCCGTCATCCGTTGTTCTAAGCATGAAGTCAGGAAATGCCGCCAATGTTCGTTCAACACCATCAATGTCGAAATCCTCGGCCAATTCACGCAAATTCTCAGCATAATCCATTAAATGCTGTGCTTTATGCTTTTTTCCTAATTTTATTAATTGCACAGCAAAATCATCAACAGCATCTGTTTCCACCATTTTACTGATTTTATCCCACACGGGCCGCATTTTCTCTTCCAATGTCTGGCGCAAGACAGATATTTCAACAATCTTTTCAAGAGTTGGCGTTTCTACGGTAGCCGTCACGGCTTGAGTTCCAAGTTCTGCCGGCTTGGTGTGCTGTAAATAGTGGGAGAGTTCGTTAAACAGATCATGCGTCTTAACCGGTTTAGATAAATAGCCGTCAAAACCGTGCGACTTTATCTTTGATTTATCCTCCAGTGTGACAGAGGCTGTTAAAGCAATAATCGGTATATCATCGGTACCTGGATTCTCTTTCAACAGTTGGGTGGCTTCATAACCATCCATCACTGGCATTCTAATATCCATTAAAATGAGTTCAGGATGATATTCTTCGGCAAAAAGTAACGCTTTTTGCCCATCTTCTGCTTCTAACACGTCCAGATTGACTTTGGGCAACCATTCTTTGATGAGATTGCGATTGGATTCAATATCATCCACTACCAGTACTTGGGCCTTTTCAAAGGAAATGCCTTTGCAATTAAAACCTTCATCTTGTGAGTCTGCCAATGCGGTGGCGGAAACTTCGACCTCTCGTAACGTGATTTCAAAAATGCTCCCTTCACCCACGGTACTTTTGACAGAAATGTGACCGTTCATCATTTCTACCAAGCGTTTGCTGATGGCTAATCCTAGTCCGGTACCCCCATATTTTCGGGTACTTTGACCATCCTGTTGGCGGAATGATTCAAAAATAAGGGCCAGTTGATTTTCGGGAATACCGATGCCAGTATCGGCCACCGAGATGATTAACTCGACTTTGCTGGAAATCTTCCCCGGCCCCAAAATCCCTTTTTCAAAGGAGGGAGTTGGATGAATTTTGGCGCTCAGTTTAATGTAGCCCTTGTCAGTGAACTTGATGGCATTACCGATAAGGTTCAGCAACACTTGCCGCAACCGCACTTCATCCAATACCAACGCTGGCGGCAATTCTTTATCAATATCGACAATGAATTCTAGGTTTTGCTCGGCGATTTTAACGGCAAAAATCTGTTTTAATTCATTGAAGAGGGTATAAGAATTGACCACTTCATACTGAATCTCTAACCGCCCGGCTTCAATCTTGGACAAGTCAAGAATATCATTAATCAGAGTCAACAGTGCTTTTCCAGCCGTTTGAATGGAGTTCAGATAACTCTTTTGCTTTTTATCTGTAACAAGTGTGGACAACAGTTCACTGAAGCCGATCACCGCATTCATGGGCGTGCGGATTTCATGGCTCATGTTAGCCAGAAATTCACTTTTGGCACGGTTGGCAGACTCAGCAGCCTCTTTAGCTTGTTTTAGGGCGGCCTCTGATTGCATGCGTTCTGTAATGTCCTGAATGGTCCAAAAAACTTGAATAGGCTTATGATTTAAATCATATTCAACCTCATTCTGCTCATCGACAAAGCGTATCTCACCATCAGGACGGATAATTCGATGTTCAATCTGAATAGGCTTTGCACCGGCTTGTTGCATTTTTTATCGGGCGAATTCAACATCATCAGGATGAAAACACTCAAAGAAGGCCTCTAATGTTGGCTGAAATTCTGCCGAATTGACACCAAATATTCGATAGACTTCGTCTGAGCACGTAATCTGATTCGTTTCTACATTCAAACGCCAATTACCTAAATGGGCAATTTGCTGAGCTTTGGCTAAAGCGCTCTGATTTTCATGCAGGGCTTCTTCGGCACGTTTGCGTTCTGTGATATCTTCAACCATTGCCACAAAGTACGGGGCATACCGTTCTCATCATAAAAACAGGAAACCGTTATATTCCCCCAAACCAACTGTCCTTCTTTTTTAACGTATCGTTTTTCCAGTCGGAAAAACGTTATTTCTCTCTTTAACAATCGCTGCATTTGCTCTTCACTCTTGGGCTGATCCTCTGGATAGGTAATGTCAGCAATTGTTAGTTCAAGAAACTCTTGTTTTGTATAGCCCAACATCTGACAAAAAGCGTTATTGACTTTGATGAACTCACGAGTTGGGCCGCTAAGAACCATACCAAGCGGGGCATTCTCAAAAATGGTGCGAAACCGTTTTTCACTGGCACGCAATTTGTCCTCGGCCAGCTTACGTTCCGTAATGTCTTCAACCTTACCCAGAAAATAAAGCAGTTCCCCGTTATCATTCTGAAAAAATGAAACCGCTAAATGTCCCCAGACTAAGTGCCCATCTTTTCTAATGTAACGTTTCTCCATATGGTAAGATGAAAGTTTGCCATTTAAGGCTTGGTTTACCCGTTCTTGATTCTGGGGCATGTCATCAGGATAAGTAATATCGGCAACCTTTAAATTGAGCAGCTCTTGTTCGGTATAGCCCAACATCTTACAAAAAGCCGCGTTGGCTTTGATGATATCAAGATCAGGGCTACCAATGACCATACCAATGGGGCCATCTTCAAACATTTTGCGAAACCGCTCTTCACTCTGTCGCAATTGTTCTTCTGCTTGCTTGCGCTCGCTAATGTCTCGAAAGATAGCTTGAAGCATTGGTTTGCCTTGAAGGTGAATCACATTGGCTAATATTTCAACCGGTATTTCACCGCCATCAGAACGGAGGGCAAGTTCTTCAATCAGCAGGGTTTTTCCAATTTCTAGCGCCTGTTGACTATGTTGAGCAAATTTTTTCCTGACAATTTTTTCCCTTGCCGGTGGATGCAACTGTGATTGGTGAAGCCCAATAATTTCTTGGCGAGATTTGAGTAGCAATTGTGAAGCGGCGGAATTGGCATCAATAATGGCACCCGATTTAGAATCAGCTATAAATATGGCATCTGGCGCACCTTCAAATAAAGCCCGGAAGCGTGCTTCACTTTCTTGTAATGCTTTTTCGGCCTGTTGGCGCTTAGCACTAATTCTCAGCATCGTGATGCCATACACTAAATCCGCCGCTAAATCTTCAAACAGGCGCACCGTATCCCTCTCAAACGCATTGGGTTCTGTCGCATAAACATTGATTGCACCAATCGTTTGACCGTCTAGCTTCAGAGGCATCGCCATTGACGAGGCATATCCACGTTGCAAAGCTTGAAAACGCCAAGGGGCATATTTAGCATCTGTCAGAATCTCTTTGGCAAAACACGGTTCACCTGTCCTAATCGCCAGCCCGGTGGGCCCTTGACCAAATTCATTATCTCCCCAACTGATAGTGATACTCTCCAAATACCCTTGTTCGTATCCACACTGACTCACTGGGCGCACCGTTTTATCGGCATCACTTTCGGCAAAACCAATCCAGACTAAACGATAGCCTATGTCATGGACTAGCACTTGGCATATCTTATTAAGCAAAGTTGCCTCATCGGTAGCATGGATTAGAGCTTGGCGACATTCCGTTTGTGCTTTGAGGGTATAATTGGCCTTTTGCAGTGCCACTTCCGCCTGTTGGCGTTCTGTTATTTCTAATGTGAGCCGCTCATTGGTTTTTTCTAAATCCACCGCCAGGTTCTGTATCCCTATTTTTTGCTGTTCAATTTCAACAAGACGTTGAGCCAATTCAGCCGTTCTGTCGGCTACTTTTGTCTCAAGGGCATCACGATGGGCTTTCAACGCTTCTTGGGCATTTTTGATATGCGCCGTCATGCTATCAAAGGCTTTTGAAAATTGCCCAATCTCATCGTTTGAGTGGATAGCGACTTCAGGGCGTGTCCATTTAAAAAAACCCCGTTTTTTGAATAAACTTGGTTTTTCGTTCAATTGGGTATCGATATCGACTTGATAATCCCAATGACCTTTTTCTATCGCCTGAACTCGTTGATGTAATTTCACAATCGGACGTGTTATGATTTTAGAGATAAAAATGGCAAGTAGGCTACCCACACCTAATAACAGCATGAAAAAAAACAACATTGTTTGAATGAATCTGTTCACCGGGGCAAAGGCCTCTTCTGCCTTGATTTCTGCCAACAAGCACCAGTCGATGCCGTCAATGGGACGATGAGTTCCAATAACCTGTCTACCGCGATAATCTTTATAAATATCTATGTTGGTGGACTCAATGTTCTCTTCTTCGGAAGGTTCAAGCCATTCTCTGACTTCAGGCGTATCCACTTTCAGTTTTAAGAAAGTCTCATCGACAAACCGTGAAGGTGTAATCATATAGCCCTCTTTATTGATCAGGTAGATATCACCGGTTTTTCCTAAGCCGGTTCTATCGAGGGTTATTTGATACAATCCGCTCTCAACTTCTACATCGGCAATCACAATGCCGGCAAATTCACCTTTATCGGAATCCGTTGTTGGGCCCAAAAACGGATTCCGATAAACTAAAATCGGTGCGGAGACACAGATCACTTTAGTGCCAGTCACCGTAGAGGTATGAATATCTCGGATATAAATGCCCGTTTTCCCATGCGCGAATATCTCGGCATTACCTGCGCTATCAATGCCAAGGTGTGAGTGAGTGGAGGCAATTACATCCCCCTTTTTATCCAACACCGTCAGTTGGGAAAGATGGTCATCGGTTTGAATGACGTTTTTTATCCGTTGCTGAACAGAAGCAACATGTTGGGCCTCATTTGGGTGAGTGACAGCCTCTATAAAAGTTTTTTCGGTTGCCAGTATTTCCACAACCTCTTGATGCTCAACGAAAAACGTTTCAATATGAGACGCTCTTGAGGCCGCAACATCTTCTAAATGATTGTAAACCTCTGTTTCAATCATCTTTCTTGAAACGAAATCGCTAGTGGTGATGGCGACTACACCTGTCATTAAAATCACTAAAAAAACGATACTGGAAATTTTTGTTTGGATTTTCATGTTGTAATTGCTAATTTAATTTATCAAAATGCCGATGTTTGGAGTACAAAGCTTCAGCTTTGTACTCTTACCCAATAACTACAAGGATTGAGTATAAGCAAGGATGAAAATTTTTTTATAAAATTATTGTAGTTCTTGCCAAGTTAAAACTTGGACTGAGAGTGACAAAGCTAAAGCTTTGGACGTAAGCAAAGCGCCAAAGCTGAAGCTTTGGAGTCCAGTGCTTTTACGAAGCGGGAAGGCGTATATAAAATCGACTTCCTTTCCCTTCTTCACTTTCAGCGCCTATCGTGCCATCATTATTTTCGATAAATTCTTTGCATAAAAGTAAACCTAAGCCGGTGCCTTCTTCTTCGGCAGTGCCACGAGTGCTATAGGAAACATCTATTCGGAACAGTTTGTCAATATCGTCGGCTTTGATGCCAACGCCTGTGTCTGATATTGAGATTTCAACCACATTGTCTTGTTCTTGAGAAGAGATTTCTACCTTGCCATTGGCGGGAGTGAATTTGATGGCATTTGAGAGTAAGTTTCTGATGACTGTGTCAAGCATGTTTTCATCAGCAAATACCGACAGGGTGCCAACAGACGAAAATAGGTTGATGTTTTTCGCTTTGGCGTTGCTCTCCAAGAGTGCGACATTCCTGTCAACAATAGATTTTAGATATAATGTTGCCGGTGTCACTTGTATTCTACCCGTTTGCGATCTGGACCACTCTAACAGGTTTCTCAACAAGTTATAGCCCTTGTCCAAACTTTTTTGGATAAGCGTCATAAATTCCTTCATTTCGCCTACGTCTAGTGCTCCCTCTTGCGCCGCTAGGTTTGAGGCACCAAGTGGCGCATTGAAGACATTTCCTAAATCATGCGCGATGATGGTGAAAATTTTGCGGCAATGGCTTGTTTGAGTTTTTCTTCTGTGGCTTTGAGTTTGAGATGGGTATTGACGCGCGTCATCAATTCTTGGCGATTGAACGGTTTGGTGACATAATCCACAGCCCCCAATTCCAAGCCTTGGATGACATCTTCTTTTTCTGTCTTAGCCGTCATAAAAATCACTGGAATATCCTGAGTTGCAGCGTTTTGCTTTAATCGCTTGCAAACTTCAAAGCCATCCATATCCGGCATCATAATATCCAGCAAAATGAGATCAGGTAGTTCCATTTTTATAGCATTTAATGCCTTAGCGCCATTTTGAGCGAAGGCTGGACTTAAGCCGTTTTCCTTCAATATACTCCCCAACACTTTGAGGTTCTCTTTGTTGTCATCTACAACTAAAACTAATTTTTTATCGTTCATATCATGTTTCCTTTGGATGGGTAAAATTGGCTCGCGCCGTCATCAATTTAGGCAAGCCTCCGTCGATGTTTCGGGAATTCCTCTCTTCTGTCTAGGAGTCCAAACTTTAGTTTGGCAGGAGTCCAAACTTTAGTTTGGCTTTCATCATTCGTTGTACTTATTCGTTGTACTCATTCGTTGTACTTATTTTTTCCACAATATCAGGAAATGCCGCCAATGTCCGTTCAATACCGTCTATGTCAAAATCCTCGGCCAATTCACGCAAATTCTCAGCATAATGGATTAAACGCAGTGTCTGATGTTTTTCCCCTAATTTGTGCAACTGCTCGGCAAACGCTTCAATGGCATCAATTTCTATCATCTCATTGAGATACTGCCATACCGGTAACATTTTCTCTTCCAATGTCTGGCGCAATCTGGAAAGTTCAATAATATTTTCCGAAGTTAGCGTGGTGTCATCCCCCGTAGCCGTTTCTGTTACCGGCTCGGCCGACTTTTTGGTGTGCTTGAAATAGCGGGATAATTCCTTGAAAAGGTTACGCATATTAACGGGTTTGGACAAATAGCCGTCAAAGCCGTGTTGTGATTTCTCGTCCAGTGTGACAAAGGCCGTTAAAGCAATCACCGGGATATCCAAGGTACTTGGATTCGTTTTCAATTGTTGAGTGGCCTCATAGCCATCCATGACCGGCATTCTAATATCCATTAAAATCATAGCCGGCCGATATTCTTCTGTAAATAGTAAGGCTTTCTGCCCATCTTCTGCTTCTATAACGTCCAAATTCACTTGAGACAACCATTCTTTAATGAGACGGCGGTTGGATTCAATATCATCTACAACGAGTACTTGGGCTTTTTCAAAGAAAATAGTTGTAAAATCAAAGGGTTCATCCTGAGTATTGACTGGCTCGGTGGAAGACACATCGACATCCTGCAACATGATTTCAAAAACGCTGCCTCGGCCTACGGTACTTTTGACAGAAATGTGACCATTCATCATTTCTACCAAGCGTTTGGTAATGGCTAATCCAAGGCCCGTGCCACCATATTTTCGGGTACTTTGACCATCTTGTTGGCGGAATGATTCAAAAATAAGTGCTTGTTGTTCGGAAGGAATACCGATGCCGGTATCTTCCACTGAGAGAATTAAATCGAAAATCCACCCCGGCCCGCCTTTTTCAAAGGGAGTTGGGGGGATTTGGATTTTTGCGCTCAGTTTAATGTAGCCCTTGTCGGTAAACTTGAGGGCGTTGCCGATCAGATTGAGCAACACTTGCCGTAACCGCACTTCATCCAATAGCAACGCTGGCGGCAAATTTTTATCAATATCGACAATGAATTCTAGGTTTTGCTCGGCGATTTTAACGGCAAAAATCTGTTTTAATTCATTGAAGAGGCTATAAGGATTGACGGTTTCATACTGAATCTCTAGCCGCCCCGCTTCAATCTTGGACAAGTCAAGAATATCATTAATCAGAGTCAACAGTGCATTCGAGGCGATTTGAATGGAGTCCAGATAACTCTTTTGCTTTTTATCTGTGATAAGGGCGGACAATAGTTCACTGAAACCGATAACGGCATTCATGGGTGTGCGGATTTCATGACTCATGTTAGCCAGAAATTCGCTTTTAGCGCGATTGGCAGACTCGGCCGCGTCTTTAGCTTGGTACAGAGCCAATAGGGTTTGTTGGTGTGCGGCCAATTCTTGTTGTAGCGCAGCCTCAACCCGTTCACGTTCAATCAGTTGCAGACGCAATTCGTTCCGTTCTTGGCGCAAAGTTTGCTCAAAATAAGTTGACTCAGTAACATCTATTGTAGTAATTAATAACATGGCTTCTGCATAGGGGCAGGACTCAACTTGCAATTCAAAGTAGCAATCCCGTTCATCAGCCGTATGATGATAAATTTGAGGAATGATGATTGGTTCTTCGGCTGGTGTTTTTTTAATTAACGCCTGTAATTTTTCCTCATAACCAATCAGCATCGGAAAAATATCAATGAGCAATTGACCGGTTAAAGGGGTAGGTACATCTACCAACCACTGATGCAAGGCATGATTATTCCCTATAATAATTAAATCTTTATTAATCAAAGCATATCCGGTTTTGTGGGAGTTGGACATTAATGGATGTTTCATAAGGGATATTCTCTTAAAATATAAATCCAGGGGCGTTGCCCCTGGCTTTAATAATACTTATAAATCCAGGGGCGTTGCCCCTGGCTTTAATAATACATACCGAAAGGGCTAGATAATTATGCACATTCAACCTGGGGTGATGAAAAGGAGGTTCCTTTGGTTGCTAAAACTTGATCCCATTTTTATTCCGCTTCAGTATTTTAAAAACAATCATTAATCATTAATCATTAATCATTAATCATTAATCATTAATCATTAATCATTAATCATTAATCATTTTCACCACCCCACATTCAACCCCTTCGGGGTTGTAGGGACTGCCGACATTTTTTAATTTGAGGGCCGTTCTTTAATTTGACAACTTCCAAACTATTTTATGGCCCTCAAACAAGAATTGTTCAAAATAACCCTATTAAATAAATGCTTTCATTGACTCATTTCGTTGTACTCATTCCGTTGTATTCATCCCTTCCACGATGTCAGGAAATGCGGCCAATGTTCGTTCAACATCCTCGATGTCAAATTCCTCAGCCAATTCACGCAATTTATCGGCATAATGGACTAAATGCTGGGCTTGATGCTTTTTCCCTAAGTTGAGCAACTGCTCTGCAAACGCTTCAATGGCATCCATTTCCACCAGATCACTTATTTCCTCCCACACCGGCAACATTTTCTCTTCCAAGGTTTGGCGCAAGACGGGGAGATCAATAATATTTTCTAGGCTTGGCATTTCTACCGTGTCAGTTGCCGCTTCTGTCACAGACTCGGCCGGCTTTTCGGTATGCTTTAAATAACGGCATAATTCGTTGAACAGGCCTTGCGTATTAACCGGTTTGGATAAATAGCCGTCAAAGCCGTGTGTCTTTATCTTTGATTTATCGTCCAGTGTGACAGAGGCCGTTAAAGCAATCACCGGGATATCCAAGGTACTTGGATTCTCTTTCAATTGTTGAGTGGCCTCATAGCCATCCATTACCGGCATTCTAATATCCATTAAAATCAGGTCGGGCCTATATTCATTTATAAAAAGCAAGGCTTTTTGCCCATCTTCGGCCTCTATAACGTCCAGATTGACTTGAGACAAGCATTCCTTGATGAGATGGCGGTTGGATTCAATATCATCCACCACCAATATCTGAGCCTTGTCAAAGAAAATCGTTTTTAAATCAAAGGGTTCATCCTGAGTATTGACTTGCGAGGTGGAAGACACCTCGACATCCTGCAACGTGATTTCAAAAACGCTCCCGCTACCTACGGTACTTTTGACAGAAATGTGACCATTCATCATTTCTACCAAGCGTTTGCTGATGGCTAATCCCAGTCCTGTGCCGCCATATTTTCGGGTACTTTGACCATCCTGTTGGCGGAATGATTCAAAAATCATTTGTTGTTGCTCGGAAGGAATACCGATGCCGGTATCTTCCACCGAGAGAATTAACTCGAAAAGTTCCCCTTTTTCAAATGGGGTATTTGGGGGGATTTGGACTTTGACGCTTAGTTTGATGTAGCCCTTGTCAGTGAACTTGATGGCATTACCAATCATATTCAGCAACACTTGTCGCAACCGCACTTCATCCAGTATCAGTGCCGACGGTAGTTCTTTATCAATATCGACCCTGAATTCCAAGTTTTTCTCAGCGATTTTGACGGCAAAAATCTGTTTTAATTCATTGAAGAGGCTATAGGGATTGACGGCTTCATACTGAATATCTAGCCGCCCGGCTTCAATCTTGGACAAGTCAAGGATATCGCTAATCAAAGTCAGTAGACTTTTGCCGGCCGTTTGAATAGAGTCCAGATAACCTTTCTGTTTTTTATCCGTTACCAAGGTGGACAACAGTTCACTGAAACCGATAACGGCATTCATGGGGGTGCGAATTTCATGGCTCATGTTAGCCAGAAATTCGCTTTTGGCGCGGTTGGCGGATTCAGCTTGTTCTTTAGCCTGTTTCATGGCTATTTCGGCCAGTTTGCGTTCTGTGATGTCCGTTGCAACGCCAACCACCAATTCCGCTTGACCTTCATCATTCAATAAAGGTGTTTTCGTGGTTTGAAAAAACCGTGTTTGACCATTCGACCCTGTCACCGTTTCTTCTGGAATGAATTTGGGTTGCAAGGTGGTTAGAACTTGTTGGTCGGCTTCAATAAATTGTTCAACCTCTTGCCGATTAGGATTAAAGTCGGCGTCGGTTTTGCCATCTAAATATTCAACCGTTGTACCATAGATATCAGCAGTGGCTTTGTTGACTAAAGCAAATTTTCCATACCAATCTTTGGCAAAAATAAGGCTAGGCGCGGTATCAACAATATTCCTTAAAAATTTTTCTTGCCGTTTTAGCTTTTTCTCTGTTTGCTTGCGCTCTGTGATTTCGTCTTGAAGTTGTTTATTGGTCTTGTTGAGTTCGGCTGTGCGTTTTGCCACCAACTCTTCAAGATGATCGTGGTATTGTTTTAATTCAACCTCTGCCTGTTTGCGCTCGGCAATTTCCTGTTGAAGTTGTTTGTTGGTTTTGTTCAGCGCGGCTGTTCGTTCTTTAACCCTCATTTCTAATTTTTCTGAAAGGGTTTGCAGTGCGATTTCCATCCGCTTGCGTTCGGTGATATCGAACATCACACCGTATAGTTTGACGGCCTGATCATTTTCAACCACCACCGTCACAAGCGTTCTTATCCAGATCGTTTGGTTATCGGCCGTTATCATGCGGCATTCTAAATCTTGATCGATCTTTTTCGCGACACATTCTTCATAAAAGCGACGCGCCTTCGCTCGATCCGCTGGGTGAATGTAATCGGCCCAAGACATCGTTTGACTCAGCCAGTCTTCAAGCGGATAGCCAAAAAAACGCTCGGCTTGTTTACTGATAAAGGTCAATTGCAAGTTGACATTAGCTTCCCACACCACGCCATCAATGGAATGCACAAGGTTTTCGTATCTCTGTTGAGAGTTTCTCAAAGCCTCTTCGGTTTCTTTATGCCAATTGATTTCTTCTTGCAAGGCTTCATTAACTGCAACCAGCTCGGTAAAGTGTTCTTGGAGTTCATTGTAAGTACTGTGTAGCACGTCTTGTGCTTTTTTGAGTTGCTCTGAAAAAGTATAAACTGATTCGACTTTTGCCAGTTGCGTTTCTAGTTGTTCATACGTTGGTTTTTTTTCAGCCATGTTGTGATGCCTTGTTAGTTGTTGGGAATTGAAAAAGGGGCAACCATAAGAGATTGCCCCGACACATAGAACGGGCAACCACAACGGATTGCCCCCAGGTAAAACCTCAATGCCATATCGTACCGCTTTTGGGTGAGGGCAACCATAAAGGATTGCCCCTACACGACATGACGGTTTGTAGGGGCAATCCCACGCGCAAACCCCTTTT
>NBMI01000033.1 GCA_002085445.1 Candidatus Parabeggiatoa sp. nov. 2 | reverse complement strand
TCATGCTCGCCTTTGTAATCCCGTTTGGCGTTAACAACAATGGGCGGTTCTGCAAGTCCTTCTCGTTGATATGCCACACATCCATCAACGAGCCAACTTAAAATGCCGGGGGCTTCTGCCAATAATTTCTCTTCGAGATCAATATCCCGGTCTTTTTTGGCGATCTTATTCAAAAACGGCACCGGCTTAACACGTTTCCAAATACCGGCATCATTTGGATCATTAATGACTGGCCGGTGGTTTGTATCAATCCAGATTGTGTGGTTTTGGGAAAATTCAAAGAAATTCCCACCCATAAAACGGGCCGTCATCGTTCTGTTTGTCAAGTCTTTCATCCGACGAATGTTGAGTGGCGCATTTTTGTTAGTCTCACTAACAGCCACAATCCGCCGTCCTTTCAGAGCGGCCAATTCGGTGGGATGTCCTTCATGACGTTGTTTTATGACGAGTGTGTGTGGGGCGGCGTACCCGTAATCGCCTAACAGAAGCCGGATTACGTTTATAAAAGTGGACTTGCCATTGTCTGAGTTACCATATAGAACAAAGAAGTTTTGTTCACGTATTTCGCCCGCGATTGAGTAGCCAATTCCTTTTTGGACAAAGTCAATCAGATTCTGATCGCCTTTAAAGCACCAATTGACAAATTCCAACCAACGCGAGCAAGCAGCGGTCGGATCAAATGCTGTATTGGCAATTTGAGAAAGCAATAGCTCAGGGTTGTGTGGCAATAACTGTCCTGTTTTCAAATCCACAATGCCATTTTCGACATTTAACAGCATCGGGTGGGCAGCCGAGTATCTACGGCATCATTCAAAATACTACGGACAGTCTTATGCACAAGTTCCATGGCTCGCATTTTTCGATCACGTTCCCATCGACGCCCATTCCAAATGTACCATGACTTATTCTGGTGGCAATAACGAACCAGATCACCATACAAATGTACGAATCGTTCAGCATTTCCTAAGTCAGTGAAAGGAAACGCGTGTTGACGGAATTCGTCGTCATGCGAGACAACACTTGAAACAGCAGCACCCACAGTACCTTTTGCCGGTGTAGCAATGTGTTTGAGAACCTTTTCGGGTTCTGCCCGTGTGCCGGTTCCGTTAAAGGCGCTTGCAATAGTACGTTGTGCTTCACGACGTGGTAAGGTAGTTGCATTCAGCAATGCCGTCTCAACTTCCCCCGTCGTAATAAAAGGGGCCGCCCAAGAACTATTGCAAAGTTCATTTAAAGCCGAGGCGGACTTAAAAAGTTGATCATTTCGCGAGCCTTCACTCGCATGCTGCACTTTTAAGACTTCTTCATCAAAAGCCTTAAAAACGTATTTCTCTAGCTGAGACGAACTGTCGTTCCGGTGACACAAAAGTAGCGATTGGAACGGCGCCCAGTAATATCTTTACCGTACAGCTCGATCCACTTCGCATGTTCGCCTTTGCCACAATGCAAAGCGAGGCCAAAGCAGTAAATGTGAAGTCCATTACCACTTGGTGAAATTTCTGCAAAGGTAGCGTCGAAACGTGCTAGAATCTGCTTGGCTTCGGGTAATAATGTTTTTGTGCCGACAAAAAAGCAATGATCGATATCAATGCCAACAAGACCATCATCAGCAAACATAAACCCAATACCGTTGTACCAAGCGCTTTGGTACGCCAGAATCGCGTCTTCCCATGTTCCCCATGTATTTGGATCATTGCTTTTAGCAGGATCACCAGTACGAGGCTCAAAAGGAATTTTGTTTAATTTGCCGTCTTCTCGTAAGGCATCTTGATATTGTCTTGTCCGCTTTCCCCAAACGACCCATTGGGGGCGCTGTTTGAGATAATCGGGTATCCCTTTGGGATTGAAATGAGCTACAATATTACTGCTCATAAATCACCTCTTCGTAAGGTTGGTTTGTGGTTAGTGGACAAGACTCATTCGTCTTGTCCACTACAAATTATCAAATAAATTGTTTAACCGGTTTGAGTCTCAACGTCATTAACACGTTAATACACAACCGTATACCGCGTGTTGACACGCGTTACACCGCTTTGCCATCAGTTACCAATTTGAATCGTACGGCAGCGGCTTGGTTTTGAGTTAGCCCGTACTGATTTTTAAGTGTACTACGAAACGAACCGCTATGCAATTGCTTTCCCCAAACGATCCATTGTGGGCGCTGTTTGAGATAATCGGGTATCCCTTTGGGATTGAAATGAGCTACAATATGACTGCTCATAAATCACCTCTACGTAAGGTTGGTTTGTGGTTAGTGGACAAAACAACAGAGTCTTGTCCACTACAAATTATCAAACAAATCATTTAAGCGGTTTGAGTCTCAACGTCATTAACGCGTTAATACACAACCGTATACCGCGTGTTGACACGCGTTACACCGCTTTGCCATCCAGAACCAATTTGAATCGTACGGCAGCGGCTTGGTTTTGAGTTAGCCCGTACTGATTTATTAGTGTACTACGAAACGAACCGCTATGCAATTGCTTTCCCCAAACGATCCATTGGGGGCGCTGTTTGAGATAATCGGGTATCCCTAAGGGATTGAAATGAGCTACAATATGACTGCTCATAAATCACCTCTACGTAAGGTTGGTTTGTGGTTAGTGGACAAAACAATCGAGTCTTGTCCACTACAAATTATCAAATAAATTGTTTAACCGGTTTGAGTCTCAACGTCATTAACGCGTTAATACACAACCGTATACCGCGTGTTGACACGTGTTACACCATTATGCTTTATCCGTTTATCGGCCCGTCATCCGTTGTACTACTTACACTAACCGCGATACCTCCCAGCAAGAGATAACCTGCCAAGAACCTGTCTCGAATTCCAGGCTTTTGCCAAATAAAAAGACAGAATCTTTTATAAAAAGAAAAGCAAAAGATGTTGTACACAGTTAAGCAACTATTTTTATTATCTGTTTGATTTGAGTCGTCTTTTAATTTTGTCTCCAGAATCAATGAGAGCCCTTTAATAATGGCTCCTTTTTGTTTACAGAGTCAAAGAGAGATACTTAATAATGGTTCTTAGTAGGAACGCATAAATTGGATTTCCAGGGGCGTTGCCCCTGGCTATATTAATCTCGCCCCGTTGGGGCTTGAAGGGTTTTACAAGGATTGTTTCTGATTTACAAGGATTGTATATAATAAAGGATTTTTCGCTGAAGCGAATCAATCCTTGTAGTAGCTATTAGTCTATAAAATCCCTTATCATATAGAATCCTTGTAAAATAATCTGAAAAATAAAATCCCTTATTATATAAATCCTTGTAGTAGTTATTATGACATTGTGCTATTTAGGGCCATACTTTAATTTGAATTCTTCAAAACCATAAGATGGCCCTCAAATCGAATTGATTTATCTTGATACTGCCAAACTAAAGTTTGGACTCCGCGGCGATTGCCAAAGCGCATCGGGCAAAAACTCAATCATTTCTAGGAGGTTACTTTTGCCAGCGCCGTTAGCACCAATCATGATATTCAAATTATCTAATTCAAAAGGATGAGGCATTTCAATATTGCGATATCCTCTTGCTTGTATGGTTTTCAATTGAGAGTCTGTTTTCATTAACGATATTTTCGAGTCAATTCAATTAATAATTCCAGTAGCCAGTGTATCTACCTAGCAAGCCCCTTTGGTACGATATTAATGCAGCCAGGGGCACCGCCCCTGGCAAGCCCCTTTGGTACGATATTAATATAGCCAGTGTATCTACCCTGGCAAGCCCCTTTGGTACGATATTAATATAGCCAGGGGCATCGCCCCTGGCTCCGGTATTCTGGTACTGCCAAACTAAAGTTTGGACTCCTGTTAAAGCGCGGATGGCCCACTTTTGACGAGTCTCTATATAATCTGTAATAATAAGCGAATCCGTTGTACTTTCACTATAGCAACATTTCAACACCAAGGAAATCTCAATGAATCCCGCCGCTATCGAAAAACTTGATCCATTTTCCGCCCCGTTGCAAGGCACCAATCTGATTGAAGCCAGCGCCGGCACTGGCAAAACTTATACTATCACCACGCTATTTATTCGTCTGATTTTAGAAAAGAATTTGACAGTCGATAAAATTTTAGTCGTCACTTTTACCGAGGCTGCGACAGAAGAATTACGTGATCGCATCCGCCGCCGTTTACGCGAAGCCTTAACGGCTTTTGAGCAAGGCGATAGCGCCGACGAAGTTTTAGCCGAATTACTCGCACACAATCCGGATCGCAATCAAGCGAGTTTTCGTTTAACCAATGCCTTGCGCGGCTTTGATGAGGCTGCTATTTTTACCATCCATAGCTTTTGTCGGCAAATGTTACAGGATAATGCTTTTGAAAGCGGCGTGTTGTTTGATACCGAATTGGTTAGTGATCAATCTCACTTATTGCGCGAAATTGTCGAAGATTTTTGGCGGCAAAATTTTTATCTAGCCTCTCAATTGTTTATTACTTATGCGCTGGAAAATGGCTACAACAATCCCACGAGTTTGTTAAGGACATTAAATAATGGACAATATGTCGGGCAACCTTTTTTGAAGGTTATACCCCCGTTTTCTGAGCCGCTGACAGAGGCAAACGAGTTGGCGTTTTACACCGCCTTCACCAAGACAAAACACGCTTGGCACTCTCAATTTGCCGACGTGGAAGATTTGCTCCTCAACGACAAGAGCTTAAATCGGAACAAATACCGAAAAAACTCTGTTGGGCAATGGCTCAAAGCGCTGGATGGTTATCTCAATGCCCCCGTGATGTCTGTCAATTTGCCGGATAAATTTCACAAATTTACCACCAGCGAACTCGCTCAGTGTGTCAAAAAAGGCCAAACGCCGCCACAACACGATTTTTTTGAGTACTGCGAAAAATTACTCAACAGCCAACATGCCCTATTTGACAGTTTTGAAAAACAGTTACTGGCTTTAAAAATAAAACTGTTTGAAATCGCTGAACACGTTTTGGCGCAAAAAAAATCTCAGTTGCACATTCAATCCTTTGATGACTTGCTGATTAACCTTTATAAAGCGCTAAAGGGCGCAAACGGCCATAATTTGGCGCGGCTGATTCGTTACAAATATCATGCTGCCCTGATTGACGAATTTCAAGATACCGATCCGGTGCAATATGAAATATTTCGCACCCTTTACGGCTGCGACAACCGGATTTTGTTTTTAATTGGTGATCCAAAACAAGCGATTTATAGCTTTCGCGGTGCCGATATTTTTACTTACATGGGAGCCAGCCGTGATGCTTGGCATCGTTACACCTTGGCAACGAATTGGCGCTCGGAACCCGACTTGATTAACGGTGTCAATCAACTGTTTGGACAGACGGCGCTTCCATTTATCTTTGAGGCGATTTCTTTTCAACCGGTGCAGGCTTCCTCGGATTACACTCCCCGAAAGTCCTCCGCCAGAGGAGACTTACACATCCAGAATTTCCCTCTGGAGAAGGACCTTGAACACACCCCAGAATCCCCTCTCCAAAGGGGACTTGACTCCCCTGTTGAGAGGGGCCAGGGGGGTATCGAAAAACCACTTTTAAAGATAGAAAACAAATACTTACCACCTTTACAACTTTGGTTTGTTCCCCGCCAGTTAGCCAACTGTCTGCCAGATAAACCGATTAATAAAGGCTGGGCGAAGCAACAAATTCCTTTCTCGGTGGGCAATGAAATTGCCCGTTTGCTCATGTTAGGACAACAAGAACAGGCACGGATTGGTAATAAACCGCTGGTGGCTGGCGACATTGCTATCCTAGTGCGTACCAATGCCCAAGCCTTTCAAATGCAAAAAGTGTTGACCAAGTTACAGATTCCTAGCGTATTGTACAGCCGCGAAAGTTTGTTTACTTCACATGAAGTGATGGAAATAGAGCGCGTATTGCGAGCGGTGGCCGAACCTAGTAACGAAGGTTTAGTCAAGGCTGCGTTGACTACCGATATGATAGGTGTGTCTGGCAACGAATTACATCGCCTGATAGAAAATGATGCCGTGTGGCAAACACATTTGAATCGTTTTCAACATTACCACTATCTCTGGCAAAACGGCGGCTTTATCCAGATGTATCGCGCTTTACTGTTAAATGAACAAATACAGCCCCATCTGTTGAGCTACCCAGATGGCGAAAGACGTTTAACCAACGTACTACACGCTGGCGAACTCTTACAACAATTGGCCGTACAACAAAAAGTCGGTATCAACGGCCTCTGTCAATGGTTATCGCAACAACGCCAGCGAGCCGGCGCTACAACGGAAGAACAACAGTTGCGCTTGGAAAGTGACGAAAAACGGATCAAAATCGTCACCATTCATAAAAGCAAAGGATTGGAATATCCTATCGTTTTTTGTCCTTTTGTGTGGGATGGTTACTTATACAACAGCAATGCTGAACGATTTACCTTTCATAGTGAACAAGAAGAATTAACGCTTGATTTGGGCGCACCCGATATCGAACAGCACCGAGAGCGTGCCTTGGAGGAAGAACGAGCGGAAAACTTGCGCTTGTTTTACGTTGCCATCACGCGCGCCAAACATCGCTGCTATTTAATTTGGGGCGCTTTCAAAGATGCTTCAACTTCGGCCCTTGCCCATTTACTTCACCCCGGCGTTGATGTAGAAAAGGCCAGTGATATTATGCTTGAGCAGACATTACGAAGCTTAGTCACCGCCTCCGGCAACACGTTGCAAGTTTCCCAGTTGCCGATGGATGTTGCACCTTATCAACGTCCGGTTGAAAAAAACGAAACGCTTAAGTTTCGCCGCTTTACCGGCAATATTGATAAAGGGTGGAAAGTGTCTAGTTTTACTTCACTCACCGCGAGAACTTCGTCTACCGATGACGCTGATCGGCCTGATCATGACGAAACCACTTTAATCCGCCCGGCGGAACAAGATAACTTTGCGCTACCGCCCAACGAAAAACATATTTTTAATTTTCCTCGCGGCGCCAAAGCCGGTACCTTTATGCATGCTCTGTTTGAGAATTTGGATTTTACTCAACCCAAGGCTGATTTAATTGAAAATAAATTAGTTAGTTTTAATTATGATGTGGAACAATGGCTTGATGTGATTACTAAACTAGTTGATGATGTCCTCACTACGCCGTTAGAGGTGCAGCGGCAAGATTTCACGTTGTCGCGCATTAGTCGTCGTAAACGGTTGAATGAGTTGGAGTTTTTTTATCCGTTGTCTCGTATCACTCACCAAGGTTTACAAGCGGTATTTGCAGAATTTGGACATCATGGCCTCACGCCTTTGGCAGAAGAGCTCAGCCGTTTGCAATTTGCCCCGGTGCGCGGCTTTATGAAGGGTTTTATTGATATGGTGTTTGAGTATGAAGGGCGTTATTATTTGGTTGATTACAAGTCTAATATGTTGGGATTACAGCAGCAAGTTTATCATCATAGTCATTTGGAGCTGGTGATGGCACGGGAGGGGTATTTTTTGCAGTATCATATTTATGTGGTGGCGTTGCATCGTTATTTGGCCGTTCGTTTGCCAAATTATCGGTATGAGGCGCATTTTGGTGGCGTGTATTATTTGTTTTTGCGCGGTATGAATAGTGAGTGGGGAAGCCTTTTTGGAATTTATCGGGATGTGCCGGCGGCGGGGTTGATTGAGAGGTTGTCGGCGTTTCTTTCAAAGCAATAATTGCAGGCCGATTCGTTATAAAGCAACTACAAGGATTCGTTATAATAACGGATTTGAAAAAAAAGCAACTACAAGGATTCGTTATAATAACGGATTTGAAAAAAAGCAACTACAAGGATTCGTTATAATAACGGATTGAAAAAAAGCAACTACAAGGATTCGTTATAATAACGGATTGAAAAAAAAGCAACTACAAGGATTCGTTATAATAACGGATTTGAAAAAAAGCAAAGCAACTACAAGGATTCGTTATAATAACGGATTTGAAAAAAAGCAAAGCAACTACAAGGATTCGTTATAATAACGGATTTGAAAAAAGCAACTATAGGCCGATTCGTTATAATAACGGATTTGAAAAAAAGCAACTACAAGGATTCGTTATAATAACGGATTAAAAAAAAGCAACTATAGGCCGATTTGTTGCTTATGAACGGATTAAAAGCAACTACAGGCCGATTCGTTATAAGAAAGGATTAAAAATCATTATGAATACAAGAGATTATAGAAAGTATTAACCTATAAAAATACCACAAAACAATCCGTTTATTCCGCTAATCCGTTGTACTAGACGACAGGATGACAATTTTCTGAATACATAACAGGAGGTAAAATGGTAAATTCATCTCACAACCGTAGCCACTTTCGTGGTTTGCTGGGCTCTTCCGAGCCGATGCAAACCCTTTATCAAGCGATTGATAAGGTGGCTTCAAGTAAGGCACCCATACTTGTTACCGGAGAAGGTGGCACGGGCAAAGGATTCTGTGCCGAAGTGATTCATCAAAAAAGTCAACGCACCGGTAAACCATTTATTGTTCTCAACTGTGCGGCGATTCCCAAAAACTTGGCAGAGAGTGCATTGTTTGGTCATCTCAAAGGGGCCTTTACCGGTGCGCTGAAAAACCAAGACGGTGCGGTGAAAGCCGCCGATGGGGGTACTTTGTTTTTGGATGAAATCGGGGAAATGGATGTCACCTTACAAAGTAGCTTGCTACGCTTTTTGCAAACGGGAACATTTCAGAAAGTCGGCAGTGATAAGGAAGAACAAGTGGATGTCCGCTTGATTGCTGCTACCAACCGCGATATTTCGTCAGACATCAAAGCGGGGCGCTTTCGGGAAAACCTTTATTACCACATCAGCGTTGTCCATCTCAAACTGCCTACCTTGCGTCAACGGGGAAAAGATATTTTACGGTTGGCTCGCGTCTTTCTCAAAAAATATGCCCAAGAGGAACAAAAATCGTTTCATGGTCTTACCAAGCCGGTTGAGCAAATTCTCTTGGATTATGATTGGGCTGGGAATATCCTGCAATTGGAAAGTATTATTCATCGTATCGTGGTATTGAATGATGCTAAAACGGTCACGGTCGATATGTTGCCAGCACAACTTTCCGAAGAGGCGGAAAATCAGTCCGAAGAAGAGAAACGAGAAAACCCTTCTCCAACCTCTCGCTCGATACCAAAAACACCGTTGTTCAAAAAAACGGTTGCAAAGCAGTTACACGACGACGCGATTCGTCCCTTATGGCTGGTCGAAAAAGATGCGATTGTGCATGCCCTAGAATTGAGCAGCGGCAATATATCAAAAGCCGCGAGAGATTTGCAAATCAGTGCACAAACCATCTACCGCAAGTTGCATCATTGGGAAAAAACACAGTAGAGCAAAAATCATCAGTATTCCAGTTGGAGTCCAAAGAAAAACCTCCAGGGGCGTTGCCCCTGGCTTTATTAATGTCGCCCCGTTGGGGCTTGCCAGGGGCGGTGCCCTTGGCTTTATTAATGTCGCCCCGTTGGGGCTTGGTGCGAGATTAATATAGCCAGTGTATCTACCTGGAGTATAAGAATGGTTCATTGTTGATCCCGTTTTTGTGTTTTCGTTTACGTCGTTCTCTTCGTTCTCGTTAGAGTTCTTAAAATTCCAGTTGGAGTTCAAAGCTTTAGCTTTGGAGGGATTAAAAAAAGGAAATCAAATCCATGCCATTGATAGAATCTTTGTTAAGAATTGTCATAGGAGTCCTGATTGCGATTCCATTGTTGTTATATCCCTTGTTGTACTTTGCCCAAGAGAAATTACTCTTTATCCAGCAAAAAAGGAATTATGAACGCTTCGACTGGGTGAGGCAAGAATATCCTCTGGCTGAAGAAGTCCAAATCAAAACGCCCGATGATGTCACGCTGCATGGCTGGTTCGTCAAAAACACTCCTGAAAAACAGTCGCCCTTGTTAATCTATTTTGGCGGCAACGCGGAAGAAGTGTCGGGGCATGTCAGGGATATCGACTTTTTAACAGGTTGGTCATTGTTATTGGTTAATTATCGGGGATATGGCTTAAGTGAAGGTTCACCGAGCGAACAGAATTTCTTTAATGATGCCGTTTTGCTTTATGATGTCTTTTCTAACAGGGCCGATATAGACCCTAATAAAGTTGTGGCCTTTGGCCGCAGTCTTGGTACCGGTGTTGCGGTTTATTTAGCGTCTCAACGGCCCTTAAAAGGCCTCATTCTGGTGTCGCCCTATGACAGCATTAGGAGCGTGGCTCAAAGAATTTATTTTTACGTGCTGATGTCACTATTGCTTAAACACCCTTTTGATTCGCTGGCACTTGCGCCTTTAATCAAGACTCCCATGTTGGCTTTGATTGCAGAACAAGATAGGCTTATTCCGCCGCCGCATTCTGTCGCGCTAATTGAAGCTTGGGGCGGTGTGACTCAGCAACAGATGATTCCAGACACTAAGCATAATAATATTCAGATAGGGCGCGGTTATTGGGAAAGTATTACGGCGTTTCTTGATTCAATGCTTGAGGACTAAGACAAAAATCTCCGATATTTTGTAAACTTTGAAGGTTTTCGCTAGTGCAGGAAGGCGGAAATATTAAGGGCCATGAGTTGAAATCCCTTGAGCCATTATGCGATATGGCCCACAATTTACGGCCTTCAGTCTGGCCGAATCTCAGTACTCAGTGTTCAGTAATCAGTGAACAGTGATCAGTCGTCCAAACTTTAGTTTGGACGACTGATCATTGAAAAGGCGGTGTAGTAGAGCAACGTCAACATAACGCGCTTCGCCGGCATTTCCGGCTAACACGGTAAAAGGTTGATCTGGTTCGCCTAAGTGATTAAGTACTAAGAGTGCCCCGGTAAAATATTCGTGGCGCGTGTAATCACTCACGGTAATGAGTGTGGGTATATTAGCTCCCATTGCGGCGCGAATACCATTTTTGGAGTCTTCGATAGCGAGACATTGTTCGCCCTTTAGCCGCAATTGTTTTAGTGCGTAGTGGTAAATATCGGGTGCTGGTTTTTTGGCGGTTATCATATCACCTGCGGCAATGACTTCAAACCATTCGATGGCTTCGGGTGCTAGGCTATATTCTAGCAAAGTGGTGACATTTTTTAGGCTCGTGGTGGTGGCGATGGCAAGCCGTAGCCCTTCGCGGCGAGCTTCTTCTAGTAAACGGTGTACGCCGGGGCGCAGTGGAATCGGGCGACGTGCTAACATGTCGTTATAACGCACTGTTTTGTTTTTATGTAGTTCGGCAATAAAAGCTTCTAGGTTGTCAGGGCGCGGATAGTCGGGGCGATATTTGTCGAGATAAAATTTGATGCGCTCTTTGCCGCCGGTGACTGCCAGCAATTCTCCATAGAATTCTGGGCTCCAGTGCCAGTCAAGGTTGTATTCGGCAAAGGTTTCGTTGAAAGCGACGAGATGGGCATCTCGTTCATTTTCTGCAAGCGTACCATCAACATCAAAAATTAAGGTGTTTAGTTCTGTCATTAGGGATTTTGTTTGTGTTTAATCGGTGAATCGAAGACTTTACAAGGATTGTATATAAAAAAGGATTTTTTAGCTTAGAGCGTGTTTGAAAAGTCCAATAATCAATCACTTATAAAATAGTCTATTGGTTATAAAACAATGATTTTAAAACACGCTCTTAGAAAAGAAAATGAACCAATTCGATAACAATTTAGCTTTCCTTGGAAAATCAACTTGTTGAGAAGAAAGCTATTCAATCAGCAAATGTTTTGAGAAGAAATGTATGAGCGTGATTTTTGGCGATGCGAATAAAATCCCTTATTATATACAATCCTTGTAGTACTGTCCTGATAACGGTTTGTAGGCTTGGCAGTCTTGAAAACGGAAAACTACAAACTTTCAGTCGCTAAAGCGACTACTACAAACTTAAGTCGCTGAAGCGACTACGGGAAAAGCATGAAAATAATCTCCCCATAGATTACTTAAGTTTTTTCAAAAAACTTGGGATCGATTTGTGTGGGTAGTTTGGACGACTGTGAAAAGGAATTTAAATGAATTGGTTATTCTTTGTCGTCATAGGGCATTTCTTTCTGGCAACAAACGCCGTCATTAGCAAAGTGCTTATTACAAAGTATGTTAATAACATTTTTGTTTATGCCATATTTGCTGGAATGGTGAGTTCTTTACCTGTTCTCGTGGTTCCATTTAAGCCCATAGCCCTTCCAGACTTTTCATTATTAATAATATCATTGATAACGGGCATGTTAAATGTTTACGCGCTCATTCCCAGTCTGAAGGCACTTTCAATTGAGGAAGTGTCAAGAGTGATGCCTATCTTGAGATTTACACCCCTGTTTGTGTTAATTCTTTCCATTCTGTTTCTGGGTGAACAGTTAACTGATTATGAACTGATGGCTTTTTTTCTACTGTTTATAGGTGGTTTGCTTATTTCCATTCATAAAACGAAGGATAGCTTTAAAATCAGCAAGGCTTTTTATTTAATGTTGTTAACTTGCTTGCTATTTGCTATTTATAGTATTTTGACAAAATTTGTTTATAATCAGTTGCCCTTTTACGATGGGTTTATTTTAATTAGAATAGGCTCCGTGCTTGCAGTCTTGGTGCTTTTATCAGTCAGTTCTTATCGCTCTCAATTTGTCAGAACATTTTATGAAATGCCCACCCAAATAAAAGGAGTTGCTTTTCTTTATGGCATTTTTAATGTTTTTGGACAGGTCTTTTTTAATTTAGCCTTATTTATGGCACCCGTGTCACTTGTGAGTGCGTCTAGTGGCATTAATTCTGTTTTAGTTTTATTAATCGCGTTGTTATTGTCTCATAAATATCCTCATATTTTAAAAGAGGATTTCAGTAAAACGGTTTTGCTTCAAAAATCGGTGGCGATTTTTTTAATTATTATTGGCGCGGGCATTATTGTTTTATACTGAAGAAAGTACAACGGATTTTGGGAATAAACGGCTCGATGATCACGTTTTTAGTCTGACAATAGTAACTACAAGGATTGTATATAATAAGGGATTTATTTTTTGTTATTTCTGCACAGAGTAAATGTGTCTGCTTTTTTTGAATATTAAAAACGGTTTTATGGCCCTCAAATCAGTGTCAATAACCAGACAAAATAAATGGTCTTTAGGAGTCCAAATAATTACAAGGATTCTATATAATAAGGGACTTATTCTTGGTTATCTCTGTACAGAGTAAAAGTGTATGCTTTTCCACCATTAAGGGCAATAGTTTATGACAAAAATTTCGACTTTGACGACGACAGGGCTTCAACCGTTTGCTATTCCATCTGAAGATGGCAATTTACCGCCTCTACAAAATGCAGGTTTTTTTGGGCGTAGTCAAGAATTACAGCAAATTGAACGCGCTTTGATAACAAACGAGACGCGCTGTCTTAGCGTTACTGGTATTGGTGGACAGGGTAAAACTTATTTAGCCATTGAAGCAGGGCAAAGGTTGTATCGTAGTCAGCAGTTTCAGAAAATATGTTTTGTTGATTATGCCGCTTTTTCGCGGGTAGATGCGGTTGACTTGGCTGTCAAAACTTTGGCAATGGTGTTAGATGAGAATTTAGTGAATGTAACGACGATTACGGAAGCTTTGGCTAAAACACCCACTTTGGTGATTTTGGATAATTTGGATAATATACCTGCTGGGCAGTTGCAGGAATTATTGGATGCGGCCGCACAATGGGCCGAGGTGGGCGCGTGTCGGGTATTGATTACGAGCCAAAAGGCTGATTTTAAGCATGAGTTTACCGAGAACAATTTGAAGTATAAAATTTTTCCGTTGTCGGGCTTTAGCAAAAAAGAGGCCTTGGCTTATTTTCAGCGTTTATGGGAATTACCGCCGGCACCGCAAGTTAAGGTTCCTAAACCGGCTGAGTTGTTGAGTTTGTTTAAGCAAGTGGCTTTTCATCCTTTATCAATTGGGCTGTTAGCTATTCCATTGAAAGTTTTCCACCCGACGGTGTTGGAGGAACGTTTAGCCGGGTTGCTGGCGCAAACGCCTGATGATCCGTTGTGGGCGGTTTTGAATTTTGCTTTGGCAGATTTGGAGGTAGAAATTGAGAGAAGTGGTTGGTTGTATTGGTTGGCTAGATTGCTTGGACGTCGCACAACCCAGAAAGTGAGGTTGGAAGCTAAGACGTTGCGTTTATTGCCGCGTTTGGGCGTGTTTCAGGGGGGTGCCTTTGAGCCTGATTTGTTGGAAATTACTGAGTTTGAGCAAAAACAGTGGCGCATCCTACGTTCCACTTTAGAGGCTGCTGGCTTGATTCAACTGGAATTTTTGCCTCGTTTTAGGGGGCCTTATCTTAAGTTTCATCCTATATTAGCTCCAACTTTGTGGTGTCGTTTTTCGTCGGCGGAAGAGCAAGCTTTTGTGTTATCTGATTATCAGCAACGTTATGCCCAGTTGGTGGCCTATATGGCTTATGATGAGGGCAGAAATACGATTCAAGTCCATGCCTTGACGCGGCGGAATTTGTCTAATTTACTGTATGCGGTTCATGGCGCATTCGATGATGGGGAAACTTGGGCCGTGCAATTTGCTAAGAATCTCAACATTTTTCTTAATTACTTTGGATTTAGGCGTGATAGTGCTGCGCTAAATCAGCGGATTGAAGATGTGGGTAATAAATAGGCTAAAGCGCCAAAGCTGAAGCTTTGGACTCCAGCTGAAGCTTTGCAAACATCGGATGTGTTTTCCAGAAAGAGAGCCATCATCAAATTTGAAGTCACTCAAAAGACAATATGGCCCTCAAAAGTTCTTCTACGACAAGGAGAGCCTCAAAGCCGATATTTTTGGATTTCCAGGGGCGTTGCCCTTGGCTATATTAATATCGCCCCGTTGGGGCTAGTTAATCCGTTTCCCCAAATCCGCTGTACTCATTGTTCTGAAAAGCTATATAAGAAGAGTAGAACGAAAGTGGGCCATCATCAAATTTGAAGTCACTCAAATGACAATATGGCCCTCAAAAGTTCTTCTAGCATTATCCCTAAAATACGTTGTTATTAACTGAATTAAAAGTAATTTATGCCTCGGTACTTAGCTTCGCTCGTAAATTGTCTAAACTCTTTTTGGCTGTCAAGTGTCCTTGCTTGGCCGCTTTGCGATACCAATATTCAGCTTGGTTTAAATCTTGTGTGAGGCATTTGCCATTCTCGTATATCTGCCCTAAGTTGAATTGCGCCTCTACATATCCAAGCTCGGCCGCTTTGCGAATCTTTGACACGGCTATGGTCAAATTGCGTTCTACCCCGTTGCCTTTGGCATACATCCGCCCAAGGTGATATTGCGCTCTCGCCTCTCCTTGCTCGGCCGCTTTGCGATACCATTTAAGGGCTTTGGTATAATCTTTGTTTATCCCTTTGCCTTTGGCGTACATTTGCCCTAGTTGGTATTGCGCTTTCGCATGTCCAAGCTCGGCCGCTTTACGATACCATTTGAAGGCTTGAGTATAACTTTGGTTGACTCCTTTGCCGGCCGCACACATCTGCCCCAACTGAAATTGCGCCTCCAGATGTCCAAGCACAGCGGCTTTGTAATACCACTTGACGGCCTTGGTATAGTCTTGGTTTACTCCTTTGCCTTTGACATACATTTGCCCAAGGTGGTACTGCGCCACCTTTGCCTTTTTCGTACAACCATCCTAGTTTTATTTGTGCTTGTTTATGCCCTTGCGCGGCCTTTTCTATTAATTTGCTCAATTTAGGAACGTTTACCGTTTTAGAATGAAGAGTTTTTACGAGGCTATTTTTTTCGGCGCTAAGCCTTTTTGATTTAATAAGATAGTGTTGATACCAAATGGCAATTAAGCCAAATGTACCCGTAATTACCGCTGCAATTATCAACATTATTATCTAAGCTGTTCCTAAAAATCTACTCAAAACGATTGATATGTAATTCGCTCTCTGTTGATAATCCCGAAAGATTGCAACTAGAGTCCTGGTTGAGCAGTCCCAACCGTAGTCGCTCAGTCCGTTCTAACAAGATGGACTTAACCTTTTGCCAAGGTGTCCAACGATCTATCTCCGGATCGTGTAGTCTTGCTAAAACGTTTTGCGGACCGAAGAACCTCTTCGGCGAGAAATCGTGTCTAAAGCCGTTGCTATCACGCCTTTTGTCCAAGCGGATAGTCTTCTTATAACGTTTTTTCCAAATTTCCTCGATTTTATAGGTGAAGTTAAATCTTCAGCAGCGATGGTTGAAGCTTTATCAACCAACTTGTGTGTTGCCTGGTAGATTGTATCTTTAATTTGAGATTGAACTTTTTCATTTTTTAATTGCAGTTTTTTTCGGCCTAAATTATTATCAATGATATTTTGCTTTTTCTGAGATTTTTTATTCGCAATCGCTCTAAGTTTATTTCTGGCTTGATATTTTTTTTTGAGTTTATCGCTGTGCTTAGTCAGTAATTTACCCAAACCTTCGCCATAATGTTCGCCATCAGAATCAACAAAAACCTCGGTATATCCTTTATCTACACCAATTATGGCCGTTCCACAATTATGAGTTTCAGCAATTTCTATTGTATAGTGAACTTCAACTTCACTATTTTTTAAAATCAATCGCAAAGTACCGGTCGGTTCAACCGTTGTATTTAATGGGATCGCTATTCGTTTTCCTCTTTGTAAACCGGGTATTTTTATCCAAGCGTGTCCACCTAATTGAAAAGTTGTGTAATTGTCAGAACGAACAACAATTTGGTTATGAGTATGATTGCGTCCGTGCTTCCAATATTTACGCATCAAACGCCTTAAATAATTATCACTCATCCAATTATCAGACTTTAGTTTTTTATAAAGTTCAAGACGTTTTTTCTCATCAGAAACTTGTTTGTAAATAATTTTTCTGACCTTCTCCTTCGCTGATTCCCGATTAGCCTTTATATCACCAAAGCTATCCCGTAAAGTTTCTTTCCAAGCATTAGCGGAAACATTAAACCGACGTTTTTCCTTGAGCCACTGGTCACGGATTGCTCTATCACTTTTGATAGAAACGCCACCAATCGAACCGAAAGAATGCCAAACTTCTGAGCGAACTTTGCCTAATCGTTCGGCCTGTTCTTCTATTTGGTGGTATTTACCTTTATTTAAATTCTTGCTCTTGAGAATTCGAGTTGCTTTCATTGGTAATTACTTTTTTGAATTTCTATACTTTCCCCAATAATCGTCTGACATCAGATTCATCATAATACATAAGCCCAGAATGAGGCATGCTTTTTGGCTAAAAAATCGTCAGAAGCATCCCATCTCCCTCGTTAAGAGACGGATTTACCAACTCTTGCAAGGAAATTGACTTATGCTATATATTCTACTTATATGATAAATTTTGCATAGATTTAGATAGAAATTAAGCAACAGTTGTTAGCTCCTGTAATAGCTCCCTCGGAACTTGAATCAAGCACCATCCGACCCCTAACCCCTCCCAAGAGGGAATATACTAAGCACCGTCATAAACTGAGCTTTCTTGTCATTTCTTAAGAGGAAAAATCTTCAAACGGATCAAACAAAAGATTTCTCGCGTAATAGAAATGACAAAAGCGCAAATTGTGACGGTGCAAAGTATAATACCAATTCTGGATTGAAATACATTTTATAAAGGGCCATTAATGATGCGAATTAAGAATTAAAAATGAAAAATGTAGAGTTATAAAATCACTTTCAATCGACACGTTTTTATAACTCATTGATTTCATAATATTTAATTCAACCCTTAATTCGCATTAATGTTAGAATAAATGCCATAAGACGGAAAACCATAACATGGATTTCGATTAAGAATTGGTATAAAACCACCGCCAGTCTTACGTCAGGGAATTTAGTCGTGTGAAATCTAGGGGCGTTGCCCCTGGCTTTAATAATACATACCGAAGGGGCTAATAGAGGTTAACAAGAAAAGCCCCTTTGGTGCGAGATTAATATAGCCAGTGTATCTACCTGGCTTTAATAATAAATACACCTTCTATATATTAACCCGTCATAAAAATACTAGGGTTTCCTTGGCGAGGCAAGCCTTCTCTGGCGAGGTTTTTAATCCCAAAAATCCAGGTAGTTACACTGGCTTTAATAATACGTCCCTTTCTTGGATCTATGAGGTTAACAAGAAAAGCCCCTTTGGTACGAGATTAATATAAAAAGGGGCATCGCCCCTGGCTGAAAAACTATAAATGTAATTTCATTCCTTTGAGCCTATTGAATCAACGATGAACCTCCCATTACCCATTCGCCATTCGCCATCCGCCATTCGCATGGTGCGAACTCATTCTGCCGGAAATATCCCTGTCGATAAATATTTATCGCCCCGATCACAAATAATCACGACAATCACAGCATTTTCTACTTCGTAAGACAAGCGCAACGCGCATGCCACCGCGCCGCCTGACGAAATCCCACAAAAAATGCCTTCGCTCGTTGCCAACGCACGAGTGGTATCTTCGGCACTTTGTTGGTCAATGTCAATAATACGATCTAGCCGTTTTTCATCAAAGATTTTGGGTAAATATTCTTTAGGCCAACGGCGAATCCCTGGAATTTTTGCGCCTTCGGCAGGTTGCAAGCCGACAATTTGAATGGCTGGATTGACTTCTTTTAGGTAGCGCGATGTGCCCATAATCGTGCCGGTTGTGCCCATGGCACTGACAAAATGCGTGACTTTGCCGTTGGTATCGCGCCAAATTTCCGGCCCGGTGCTACGATAATGGGCAAGTGGGTTGTCGGGATTATCGAATTGGTTAAGGATTTTACCCTTGCCTTCTTTTTCCATGGAGAAGGCGAGATCACGGGCTTCTTCCATGCCGCCTTTTTGTGAAACAAGCACAATGTCTGCGCCGTAGGCTTTCATCACTTGCCGCCGCTCGACGCTCATATTTTCTGGCATGATGAGTACCATGCGATAACCTTTTATCGCGGCTACCATTGCCAGGGCAATACCGGTGTTACCGCTGGTGGCTTCAATCAAAGTATCGCCCGACTTAATTTCGCCGCGAGTTTCGGCCTCTTGAATCATGCTAAAGGCGGGGCGATCTTTTACGGAGCCGGCGGGATTATTGCCCTCTAGTTTTGCCAAAACGGTATTGCTGGTATTGCCGGCTAGGCGTTGCAAACGGACTAGCGGCGTGTTGCCGATAAATTGTTCAATAGTTGGAAATGTCATGTCAGTTCTCAGTTTTCAGTTATCAGTTCTTTTGTACCATCCCAACGTCTTTTTGTTGCCCACCATCGTCGTATTTTGGTGTGCAAGAGCGAAAAACTTTTGCCGACGCTCCCGTTTTTCCGCCTAGAAAAACTGGAGCAAAGAAGGGGCTACATGTATGGATTTATTCTTAACTTAATGGCATTGAGGTAAAATCTGGGGAAAAATAGAACATTGCACCACAACCCTGAAAGCATTCAACCCCTTCGGGGTTGACTTTACCACAGGTTTCATATGTGGCTGAAAAACGGATTACAATTCCATTGCGAAAATCAATCCATCTTCTTGCCCCTTGTCGCCTTTTGGATAGTATTTTTTTCGCACTCCAATTTGATTAAAGCCCGCCTTATGATACAAATTGATTGCCGCTTGGTTGGATTGGCGCACTTCTAAAAAAACCGATTTGACGTTTTTTCGCTTGGCAAGTGCCAGTAAGTCTTTGAGTATGCGCCGCCCATAGCCACACTGTTGCAGTTCAGGGTGGAGGCAGAGGTTTAAAATATGCGCTTTACCTGCGGCCATCGACATTACCCCATAACCAATTAAGCTATAGTCTAATTCTAAAACTCTAGCACTATAACCTACCCGTAAACAATCTTTAAAGATTTGCAACGTCCAAGGGAAACGATAAGCGATCGTTTCAATTTTCATAACGGTTGGTAAATCGGCCTCTTGCATGGAGCGCAGTCGTACACAAGGAACAAGAACGGCACTCATGTCTTTAATTCGGTCGTTGTTTGATATATGAATTGTAAATCTTGCCAAGACTGGCGTTTTTCAGTAGGACGGCGTAATAAATAGGCGGGGTGATAAGTGGCTATTAAAGGAATTTTTGTTTCACCGTATTTAAAGCGTTGTAGGCGTAATTTGCTTATCGGCGTATCAGTCTCTAACAGGTGATGGGCCGCCACTCGGCCGACAGCAATAATCAATTTAGGCTTAATCAGTTCAATTTGTCGCTGCAAAAAAGCATTGCAACAGGTCAATTCATGGGGTTCAGGATTACGATTTTCAGGGGGGCGGCATTTGACCACATTGGTAATATAGACAGTTTCTCTTTTTAAATCAATGGCATAAAGCATATCCGTCAATAATTGTCCGGCCCGTCCAACAAAAGGTTCACCTTGTTCATCTTCATCAGCGCCGGGCGCTTCGCCAATGAGCATTAAGTCGGTTTGGCGATTGCCGACTCCAAATACCGTTTGGGTGCGGGTTTTATGTAAATCACAAGCGGTACAGGCCGCCACTCGATTTTCTAAGGAGTCCCAGTCTAGCTCTGCCACGGTGCTGTCTTCAAGCGACAAGGGTGGCAACGCGGCGTTTGCTGTCGCCGGTTGAGGGATTGGCAGTGGCTCGTCGGACGGTGGCAAGGCCGTCTCAAAAGGCGGTGGGATTGGCGGTGGCGAGGCCGTTTCAAAAGGCGGTGGGATTGGCGGTGGCTCTTCGTACGGTGGCAAGGCCGTCTCAAAAGGTGGTGGGATTGGCGGTGGCTCATTGGACGGTGGCGAGGCCGTCTCAAAAGGCGGTGGGATTGGCGGTGGCTCGTCGAGTGGTGACGACGCGGCGTTTGTTATCGCCCGGATTGGGACTTGCGACTCCTCTGGCGGTAGCGGAGCCGCGTTTGCAGTCGCCGGTTGATGAACGGGTGGCTCGTTAGTGTTGACGGGTGGTGTATTTTCAGGAATGGTGTGTTTATCTGGCATGGTAGTAGATACTTTGGTTGGGGATGGTTCTTCTGTTAATGCCGGGGGGAGATGCCGCCGCACCCAACTTTGGATGCCCATTGCTTTGAGATATTGAGCATGAAGGTTGTTATGAGAAATATTGGTCATTATGTGTCACTCAGAGCCTGTTTTCAAGTGCTTTGGAGCGTTATAGGGTGGGCTAAAGCCAGGGATGATGAAAATTGTGAATGAAAATATAATGAAAATAGGGTTATTTAACTGACTATTTTTAAATATATTTTTTTAAAGCGGAATAGTTAATCGGAAAAAACCTGACAGGTTTCAAAAACCTGTCAGGTTTATAGAGGTTTATAGTGAAGGCGAGGCTAATTAGAATTCAAATCATCCAAATAGCCTTTGAGCGTTAGCACCCGATCCTCGACAATTTCCACCGCTGAAGCGACCGCTATCACATTCCACATCGTGCCATCCATTGTACCGTAGATATCACGTATCGCTTTCAATTCGGCATCTCTGTACTTAATCCATTGTTTTTGCGATTGTTCCAGGCTCTTCTTGCCTTCACGGTTGAGTTTGGATAGCAGTGCCTTGTAGATCGTGTTCAACTCGTTGTCCCAACGTTTCTCGGCTTGGTCGTAACACACGATCGTCCCTGCGGTTGAGCTGTCTTTATCGATGCACGCATCGAGTTGCTTGTTAATGGGATGCTGTTGTTCAGCCATTTCTTCAGCCATTTCTTCAGCCATTTCTTCAGCCATGTCTTCAGTCATGTCTTCAGCCATGGTTAGAGGCGAAGCCAAACTCAGTGCGGCCAGTAAGCAAAGCAATGAGGATTTTTTGAAACGAATAAACATCGTTGTCTCCGATTGTGAAATTAATGAGGATAAAGAGTTGATACGATAACTGAACTTGAAAATCGTGTCAACTCGAACTGATTAAGAAATCCGATTTTTCCAAAAAATCGGATTTCTGGAACGATGATTAAGAAATCCGATTTTTCAAAAAAATCGGATTTCTCAGATTTAAATATTACACTTGTCGCGCTGCTTGTGGATGTTTGCGTTCCACGGGTGTTAATATTCTATTGAGCGCGTTGAGATAGGCTTTGGCAGACGCAATCACAATATCTGTGTCTGCGCCTTGTCCATTGACTATCTGCCCTTCTTTCTCCAAGCGCACACCCACTTCACCTTGAGCATCACTGCCGTCGGTAATGTTGTTGACGGAGTATACTAACAAATTTGCGTTGCTATCGACTAACGCTTTGATGGCCTTGAAGGTGGCATCCACCGGGCCGCTACCCGAAGCGCCAACCGAGTTTTCTACACCGTCTATGCTTATAGTCACATTGGCATGTGGCGTTTCTCCCATTTCAGAACACACGCGAAGTGCAACCAATTTAATCCGTTCATTTTCGCGGGTTTTGGTATCGGTTACCAAGGCTTGCAAATCTTCGTCATAGATTTCGTGCTTTTTGTCCGCTAACTCTTTGAAGCGAGCAAATGCGGCATTGAGTTGTTCTTCGGAACCAAATTCAATACCCAACTTTTTGAGGTGCTGACGGAAAGCATTGCGCCCGGAGTGTTTACCCAATACCATCCGGTTAGCTCGCCAACCGACATCTTCGGCTCGCATAATCTCGTAGGTTTGGCGATGTTTAAGCACGCCGTCTTGATGGATGCCGGCTTCATGGGCAAACGCATTTGCGCCTACAATGGCTTTGTTAGGTTGCACTGGAAAGCCGGTGATATTAGACACCAAACGTGAACAATTGACAATTTGCGTGGTGTCCAAATCCGTCTCGCAAGAAAAAACATCGCGCCGCGTGCGGACTGCCATCACGACTTCTTCTAAAGCGGCATTGCCGGCCCGTTCACCTAAGCCATTGATAGTACACTCAACTTGACGCGCACCGTTTATCACGGCCGCTAAGGAGTTTGCGACTGCTAAGCCTAAATCATTATGGCAATGAACGGAAAAAATGGCCTTGTCCGAGTTAGGAATGCGCTCGCGCAATTCGGCAATCAATTTGCCAAAATGCGCTGGTAACGTATAGCCGACAGTGTCAGGAATATTAATCGTTCCGGCACCCGCGTCAATAACTGCCTCAATGATACGGCACAAAAAGTCCGTCTCCGAGCGGCCCGCATCTTCTGGAGAAAACTCCACATTGTCCGTATATTGACGGGCCCGTTTGACGGCTCTGACGGCTTGCTCTAACACCTGATCTGGCGACATCCGCAATTTATTTTCCATGTGGATAGGCGATGTCGCAATAAAGGTATGAATCCGTGCTGACGCGGCACCTTTGAGGGCCTCTGCGACACGATCAATATCTTTGTCCAAGGCTCGCGCCAAACCACAAACGCTGCTATCTTTGATGATATTCGCCACCGTTTGTACGGCATCAAAATCGCCGGGACTGGCAATGGGAAACCCCGCCTCAATCACGTCAACGCGCATTTTTTCCAACGCTTTGGCAATACGGATTTTTTCGTCCTTAGTCATGGACGCACCCGGACTTTGCTCGCCATCGCGTAAAGTGGTATCAAATATAATGAGTTTATCAGACATAACAAAAGCTCCGCTGGTTAATGAAGAATGAAAAATGAAAAATTAACAATGGTTTATAAAATCACGCTATTCAAAGCGTATTTTATAACTCATTGATTTTACATCAATCAATTCAAGCCTTCATTCGCATTTGTAACACAAAAAGGGATTGTTGCGTTGTTAGCCCTCGCCAGGGCACGCGATGAGATAATTTGCTGCCCGCTAGGGCAGCAGCAGTCGGAGCTTTGTTAGGAGGCGGGAAAGTGAGACAGACGGGCACTCCATCACCTGCCCTGAACGGACATGATTTAAGTCAGCGATATGATGAGTGGAGTACATTGTCTTTTTTTGAGGATAAATTTGGTTGGAAGTCTTATTAAATATAAGTGTAGACTCTATTTAAAAAATTGCAAGCGTTTCAGTTATCAGTTTTCAGTTATCAGTTTTCAGTTTTCAGTGATAAGTATTATTTCAGACAATAATAGACTCTATTTAAAAAATAGCAAGCGCCTTTTTTCAGTGATTAGTTTTTCAGTGATTAGTTTTTCAGTGATTAGTTTATCAGTTATTAGGAATTAGTTATTAGCTATTCGTTATTATACTTCGCACGGGTAAAAAATTAACTTTTAAAAAATCCGATGTCTTTGAGTTGTAAGAAAAGTTCAAATTCTAGCCGTTTGCAGTATAGTTATTAGCTATTCGTTATTAAGGAGTCGTTTGGCAGGATTTAAAACGTATTTTACCCGTCAAAACAATGTTGACAGACTATACTCAAGATGGGAACAAAACTTTTTGACAAACAAAAATCCAGGGCGTTGCCCCTGGCTTTAATAATACATACCGAAGGGGCTAATAGAGGTTAACAAGAAAAGCCCCAACGGGGCGAGATTAATATAGCCAGGGGCATCGCCCCTGGCTTTAATAATAAATACGCCTTATATATAACTTTGGAGAAGAGTTCGTCCAAAGCCGCAAGCGTTAGGACTCCATGCCATGTCCAAAGTCGCAAGCGTTGGATTCCATGCCATGTTGAAAAACCATAAGACAGGAGTACCGATGGACAAGAGAACTTATAAGAATACTATCTTGATTGTCGATGACGATAAAATCAGTTTGAAAGCCTTGTCGCACTCTCTCGGAAAAAAGGATTTTGAAATCTTGGTTGCCGAAAACGGTGAAGACGCTCTTCAAATCACTCAAAATGCCCACCCGGATTTGATACTACTGGATGTGCGGATGCCCAGGGGTATATCAGGTTTTGAAGTTTGCCAACGACTGAAATCCGAAAAAACCACGCGGGGCATTCCCATTATTTTCATGACGGCACTGACGGAGACGGTTGATAAGGTTAAAGGTTTTGAATTAGGGGGAGACGACTACATCACCAAACCTTTTGAGCACCAAGAATTGTTAGCGCGTGTTAAAACCCACCTTTCTATTCGCCAACTACAACAGGAACTTCAGCAATCGTTGGAAAATGAAAGGAGCCACAGTCAAAAGCTAGAAATGGCCCGGCAAAAAGTTCACAGGTTATTAGAGCAGACTATTAAGCAAAGCGATGGTACCGAAGTACTAGAAAAGTACCAAACGGTACTCAAAAAACGCGATAGGGAGCTTGAAACCGTTGTCGATTTCGCCCACTGCTTGAAAAACGCGTTGAATACTATTACCAGTCTTAGCACTCGGCTGTCAAAGGATTGTTCCTATTTTAAGCCACTCGTCAATGTGGGTTCTCTAAAATCGCTACAACAAATTGGAGAAGCTGGACTTAAGACGGTTAATATCGTTGAAGGCTTAGAGTTGTTGGCCGAATTGTTCCTAGAAAAACCAGTCGAATTTGAACTGTTAGAGATGTCCGATATCGTTACCAAGGTAATAGAAGAACGCCTCCCCCATGAGATTAAACAGTACCAAGCTCAAATAAAGTTAGCTAACATTTGGCCGACGATACCCGGCTACCAACCTTGGCTCGAAGAAGTCTGGATGAACTATATCAGTAATGGTTTAAAGTATGGTGGAAAACCTCCCCATTTAGAACTCGGTGCCACTCCCCTTCATCATGAGAAGGTACGTTTTTGGATACGCGACAACGGACAAGGCCTAACAAAGGCCGAGCAAGCGAAGATATTTACACCCAAAAGCAATCCGCACCAAGTCTGCGCTGAAGGAGAAGGCCTTGGTTTACCGATTGTGCAACAACTGGTAGAAAAAATGGGTGGGCAAGTTGGGGTAGAAAGTAGAAAAGGCAAAGGCTGCCTTTTTTATTTTACCCTGCCGGCGTATATGTAAGATATCCCTCACCCTAACCCTGTCCGTTTGTAGTAGGCGGAGTTTGTAGTAGGCGATTTATCGCCTGAAACCGTTAAAAATTTCTAGTACACAGGTTTACAAATTCGTCTTCCCTTGACGCGCCCTACCTCAAAGGTTTACGAATCATGAAGGGGTGGAATTTACGAACAGATGTAGTAGTGGCTTTAGCCACTTTCTTAGGGGGCCGTTCTCCGTAGTGGCTTTAGCCACTTTCCGTTTGTAGTAGTGGCTTTAGCCACTTTCTTAGGGGGGCCGTTTGTAGCCGCTTTAGCGGCTTTCATCTTATTTCGACGACTAAACGACCATTGAGAGGTTGTACCGGCCGATTATTGTCGCGATTACCCATGACTTCTTTAAATTGAGTCACTAGCTCAGGCTTGACTATCCTGAATGAGGTCGGAAATTCCAGTATCCAACGAACTCCTTCGCTACAAGGGGGCGTCGTCAGTGAACCAGTATATAGATAATACATCCCTGGAATATAATCCGGTAGAACAAAGGCATGCGCGTTTATGCGTTGATTTGGCACCAAGACAGGTTCATCTGAGGGTTGTGCCGGTACGTTCTGCCAAATTTGTTCGAGTATCTCCCAACTGGGCATGACGTCTGGATTGGTAGAACCAATGATCTCAAGAGCGGTAAACAAAATAACAACCACGGCTAAATTGCCCTTGTCATCTTCATGTACCATCTGAACTTCTAAACCATAAGAATCATCTCTCATATGATGTTCGCTCGGACTATGAAAATTAAGCCGTTTCAACTCATACTTCACGCCATCGAACATCATATTGCCCATCCCCGGCTCATACTCCACCTCAAGGGTCTGGCCGTTATTGAGTATCTTTAATGGCACTTCTTTGTAGTCAAAGGTTGGTGGAGCAGGAGGAGTCACTTCGATGATAGAAGTGGTAAAATTCGCCACTCGACGGCGATCTATCTGGATAGGAGATTGATTTTTGCCCGTTTGACAGAGCGCATATTTTGGATGCACTTCTCCCCACTTCGCCGGCCCGTTGTCGCCGTCGTAGTTCCATGAAGGTTTGTCGATGCCATACGGATCAGTTGATGCCAAAGTAAAGGCCAGTTGCACCGGAGCCCAAGTAAACTCGCCATAATAGTTGCCCTGAAGGCCTCTCGCTGGAACACTGTATAACTTAATATTCGTTGGCGAAACTGGGACGCAAGCGGCGTGACGCAAATTAATCGGAACCCCTGGCTGGGTGTCGTTCAGTGTGAAGAGCTTATTCGATTCCATGATGGGAATGATGAGCAAGCGCTTGTTGGGAAGATAGGCCAAATCGGCTGTACTCGGTAACAGGCCCGCGACGGTTAATTCTTCCACTGTGCCACTGTCACTATCGACATGGAAAAGTTTGCCTGATTGGTAGTCTGTCACGTAATAGCCCAACCAGTCATCGGACACAATACCATCCAAAAAGGTGGCACTGCTAGGAAACTCCTCACTGAGCGGACTGATGTGCTTGGTATTCAGATTGACCGTTTTGAGTTGCCCTTTATCGCCAACTGTCGTGGTGACAACCAAGCGACCTTCTTCTGCCAACAAGCCATTTACCTTCTCAAGTTGAGCATCATTCAGCCAGACTTCGAGTGAACTTCCGCCTTTTTCCAAGTTATAGATACTTTGCGTGAAGGTATCAGAAGTATAGACATTGCCGCGGCTATCGACGGCCACATCATTCAAAAAGGTGGCCCCAGTTGGGGCCTCGTAACTCTGTTCCGTGGTTGCTGAGGGAATATCTATTTGAGTCAATGTCGTGCCGGTTGCTACATACAGTTTATTGCCAGCAATAGCCATACCTCTCGGCGAGGTTAAATCCGTTACCCAAGCCTTGTTCTGCATTGTTCCATCTATGGAGACTTTAGAGAGATATCCAGCGTTGGTGTTGGACACATACAAAACCTCATTGCCCTCATCGTAAACCACCGATTCAGGACTCACGAAGTCGGCCAACTCCCATTGTGGAGCAAGTGTTATTGCAGCCCAAGTTATCGGCGCTAGACTCAAACTGAGTATAACTGTAATGCATATTAGTATCTGTTTAAAACATCGTCGTAAACACATAGTTTATCTCCTCATATAACTCTATAAGCCGTTTGTAGTTTGTAGTAGTGGCTTTAGCCACTTTCCGTTTGTAGTAGTGGCTTTAGCCACTTTCTTAGGGGGCCGTTCTCCGTAGTGGCTTTAGCCACTTCCGTTTGTAGTAATGGGCGAGAAATTGCCTACTACAAACTATATACTATATACTATATACTTTTTATAGTTTCAGGCGATAAATCGCCTACTACAAACTACAAACTACAAACTACAAACTACAAACTACAAACTACAAACTGTTTGGAGATTTCTCTCTAGGCACTTCGTCTGCCATGCCACATTCATAAGGTGTTCCGTCGTCTTGAGGCAGATTTTCAATCTCTCCTTCATGCTTAGGCAACTGATTGGCAGCAACAATACTTGTCCATGCGCCATGTAGTAGTTTAGCCTTTTGTTGATATATTGGCAAGGTAGTCGTTTCCGTGAGCCGCTCACAAAAAGTCGGTAGCCATTCTCCAAGATGATCAAAGCTAAATGAGCTCAAGCCTTCGTATGTGGTGCGTGTCGTTTCTTGATCTTGCGCCTTTGCTAACATGACTAATAACAGGGCAATAAATTCAAGTTCGCCTATCAGATGATCGGCCTTTTCGCTGGCTTCTTGAGAGAGTTCAAAACCAAAAGCACGGTAAAAACCAGCAATGTCGGCCAAAATAGCGCCTTTGTCGCGCCGTATAAAGCCCGATTCGTTGATGGGGCAAGCGACGCTGGCTTCAAATAAACGATTATATTCTTCGGCCCAAGTATTTAAACTGGTGGCTTGCGCTTGTTGGCGAATTTGTTGATAGGTTTCAGCAAACGTGTCCGATTCTGGGAGAGATGAATGATGTAATAAGTCTTGAATATCAATCACTTCAATTCCGAGCATGAACCGCAGATCGTCGGACGGCGGCGCAAACATTTGTGCTATCAAAAGTAGCAAATCGGCTTGTGCGAGTAATGCGACATTACCGGTGTTTTCTTTGAACCCTTCAACTTGCTCAGGTGAAGGGGGTTTTTCCTTAAACCATTGGATGGGTTCAGGAGTCAGGGCTGGGTGTTGTGTTGTAATAGACATTTGTATTAATGAAAAATGAAAAATGAAAAATGAAACCGGCCAATATATTATATCTGGGGAAGGGCCGGGGAGGGCCCCAACCCCGTAGGGGTTGAATGTGAATAGCCACAGGTGAAACCTGTGGGTTTTGTGGTAAAGGCCCCAACCCCGTAGGGGTTGAATGTGAATAGCCCCAGGTGAAACCTGTGGGTTTTGTGGTAAAGGCCCCAACCCCGTAGGGTTGAATGTGAATAGGCACAGGTGCAACCTGTGGTAAAGGTATTGGAAACGCGCTAACCCTGAAGGGGCTTTTATGGAAATAATCATTTTCCCCAGGTTTCACTTGGGGCTATTATCTCGCGTAGTCCCCAGGTTTCACCTGGGGCTATTCATATTCAACCCCTTCGGGGTTGGAGCCGTTGGTTGGTTTGTCCCCAGGTTTCGCCTGGGGCTATTCATATTCAACCCCTTCGGGGTTGGGGCCGAGTTAATAATTAATGATTAATGATTAATGATTAATTATTAATTAGGTTTCACCAGTTGCTCTTCACTACAGGATACCAAATGAATCCAATAGCCAACATTCTACAATCTTATCGGCTGATGATTTTAGATGGCGCTTTGGCGACTGAATTAGAGAGTCGGGGTTGTGATTTGAACGATCCGCTTTGGTCGGCCAAAGTATTGCTGGAGAAACCGGCGTTAATTAAACAAGTCCACGCCGATTATTTTGAAGCAGGTGCCGACTGTGCCATCACCGCCAGTTACCAGGCAAGCTTTGAAGGATTTGCCCGACGTGGCTTGAGCGAGGAACAAGCCGCTGACTTATTGCGCTTATCGGTGCGGTTGGCTGTGGAAGCCCGTGATGAGTTCTGGAGCAATCCGGCCAACCATGCTCACCGGCCTAAACCGATTATTGCAGCCTCTGTGGGTAGTTACGGCGCTTACCTTGCCGACGGTTCTGAATACCGAGGCGATTATGGCTTGAGTGAACAAGCATTGATTGATTTTCACCTGCGGCGTTTGTCGGTGCTGGCCGATACTGAAGCCGATGTGATTGCCTGTGAAACTGTTCCCTGTCTCATCGAAGCGCAGGCCCTAACTCACCTATTGGCCGAATTTCCTCACCTGACAGCTTGGATCAGTTTTAGTGCCAGAGATGAAACCTATATTAGCTACGGCGAAACGTTGGCCGAATGCGTTGCTTGGCTAAACGCCTTTCCACAAATAGTCGCGGTGGGAGTTAATTGCACCCATCCCAAATACATTCCAGACTTGATAAAATCGGCCCGCTCAAAAACCAGCAAGCCCGTCTTAGTTTACCCTAATTCAGGCGAATTCTATTCCACCCATGACAACGCTTGGCATGCCCACGGCGAACAGGACATATATGGTCAACTATCTCAACGCTGGTGTCAATGTGGCGCACAAATTATCGGTGGCTGTTGTCGCACCACGCCGGCCGATATTAAACAAATAGCCAATTGGGCTAGAGCAAAATATCACAAATCATTTAGGCGCATTAACGGCTAACCGTACTGAGGAATTGTTGGGTGTGTTCCACTTGTTCTTTTAGAAGTTTTTATCGATAGGGCCATCAATCAAATCAACAGAATCAATTCGGCAACCTGGCCCTCAAAAAAACCGCTAGGTAGACACCTTGGCACATTAACGGCTAACCGTACCGGGGAATTGTTGGGTGTGTCTCAGTTGTTCTTTTAGAAGTTTTTATCGATAGGGCCATCAATCAAATCAACAGAATCAATTCGCCAACATGGCCCTCGAAAAATCGCTAGGTTTTGGACACCTTGGCATGATAAGCCATTAACAAAAACTATTAACATCAAGAAAGAAAACCTGGCCTGAAAAAGAAACCTTAAGGTTGGAGCGCTAAGACAACTCAAAGTCTGTAGGATAAGTAGGACACACCGAATTGTTGCAGAGTAGCAAGTACGGTAGTGTCATGAAAGATATAATCTTTAGGGCACTACCCTTTTTTATCGTGTTGACTTATTATAAAATGTAACATAAATCAATAAACTAACTTATTATTAACATGGGTAAGATGAGCATGACAATAGAAGGTTCTTTTAATCACAGTCTGTTGCAGGCAAAGTTGGCTAGTCTCTTTTTTTCTTTGAGGCGATTCAAAGCCGCCATTAAATTGAGCTTAGATGTCAGTCAACTTGGTGAACTAAGCCAATTTCAAATTAAAGCCACCGAAGAGCTAGAACCAGATGTGTGTGTTTATCCTAACACTATAACCCCAGACTCTGAAAATGACATTCTAAAAATGTCAGAAATGCCTTTGTTGGCTATTGAGATACTTTCACCAAGACAATCTCTTGAAGAACTTTTGGACAAGTTTAAGGTTTACTTTGCCCTCGGCATCAAATCATGTTGGTTGGTTATACCCCCACTTGAATCAGTGACGGTTTATTCGAGTGACAACATGTCCAAATCTTTTGCTATGCCTCTTTGTCAAGAGGTATTTGATGAAATATTGGATGTGAAAATACCGCTAATGGAAATTTTTGTGAAGTAGTGCCTGAAATTTCGTACCAAAGCCAGGGGCGGTGCCCCTGGCTATATTAATATCGTACCAAAGGGGCTTGCCAAGGGCGGTGCCCTTGGCTATATTAATTTCGTACCAAAGCCTGGGGCGGTGCCCCAGGCTATATTAATTTCGTACCAAAGGGGCTTGCCAGGGGCAACGCCCCTGGATATGGAGTTATGTGCCTTCTGGCTTTCTTCCAAATTCTCGTGTTCTAATCAATAAACCAACCAAACCTTTCCAACCCAAAACCAAATAAATTCCCAAACTCATTTTTAGCAATCCAGAAATAAGCGCTGCTATTCCATAATCTTTTGAAACGACCGCTGAAACAAGTTCGGGGAGACTAGAAAAAATAGCAAACAGACCAACGAGCGCAAAACCTAAGCCCCACCAATCGAAGGGGGTCATTTTCGTTTGTTCTGAGTTTGGGCTACCATCAACCATCTTCCTTGAAATCATTCCAGCTAAAAACCACAAAAGAGCGGCCATGATAATTTGAACAGCCAATGGCGCAATTGTAAGTGCCAGCACTACGTCATTCCGACTTCCCTCCCAAGCCAGCCAGACGACAGTGGGAGAAACAGTCATAATATGATTCCGCCAAGATATAGAGTGCTAAAATTCTCGTGGCTACAAAAGCAATCTCTTTATTAAACATGATTTAGCTCTTTTTTCAGGAGCCAGTTTGTGACTGGCTCCGTAATGTTTTCGGACTTATATTTAGCACCGCGTTATGGCATCTGGTAAGTTGTCCAAGCTGACCAATGTTTCCGTCCACCTCTGTTGCCTTCTCCACCTTGCCAAACGGCAAAGGCCATTTGGCCTTTTTCGCCAGCTTTAAACTGATAATCATTGGGATCGTCGGTGGCGAGTGGACGAGAAAATACCACCGTCCATTTGCCGTCTTTCCAAACGCCTTTGGCGCTGGTAACAGACTTAGGTTGAGGCGTGAGCGTTCCCCAGCCGGCGGCTACCAGTTCTTGGGCCGGTTGTTCGCGGGTGAAAACGGCGCCCGGATTTCCGGCTTGTTTGGCGATAAACCATTGATGGGAAAAAGGATTTTTAAAATCTTCCGGGACACGGTGAGGTGCTTTCCCTTCCGCAAACCAGTATAAGTCAGACCAATAGTTGGGATGGACATCTTGCACGTCTTGGAAGCCTTCGTCTATATCTTTTTGCCAGAGGCCTTTCCAGTAGAGAATTTGCACTTTGCCACCGCCCCGATGGCCCATAAACGGGGCTGCTTCTGTTAACGGAAACTCAAGCGCCACGGCATCAGAAAAACGCCCGACATCGACGTTCAAATTGGCCGCATCATCTTGCCAAGAGACGCGCCATGCAATTGAGTTACCATTGGTGACGGCCTGTGCCGTCATTTTATCGACGGAGGCTTTGGTTAAGCGAGGCTTAGTCATCTGTTGCGGAAAGACGGCGACTTCTGTGGTAGGAGCGGTTTGCCAGACGGCCGCCTGAGGATCGACAGATAAATCTCCTGTCACTTTTATCACCGTGATTTCTTGTGCAATAGCCCCACCGGCCGCGAGACTTAACAGGAGTGCAAGGCTTGCCTTGCATGAATGGTTTTGGTTCATTTTCTTATGCTCCTTTTGGATTTTCGTTTTCCCTGTCTTAGGGAATGCGGGGTAAAGCCGCTCGGTTTAGCCTAGTAGTTTGTCAATGCTCTATTGACGGGTAATAGGTTTCAATTTGGCACTGCCAAACATTGCTTGGCACTACAAAGTTTAGATGTCTGCCTTCCTATAGATGTTCATAAATTTCGCAGCCAACAGCATCAGCCGTCGTCTGAAAGCTCAAGTCTCCTAAAGGAGACTGAATTCAGTCGTTGAGAATGGCCCCGGCCCATTTCGCAGCAGCCAACAGCATCAGCCGTCGTCTGAGAGCTACTGTCTCCTAAAGGAGACTAAATTCAGTCGTTGAGAATGGCCCCTTCAAGGCGAACAATTGCCTACGAGGAACCGGCCCATTTCGCAGCCAACAGCATCAGCCGTCGTCTGAGAGCTACTGTGTCGTCTGAGAGCTACTGTCTCCTAAAGGAGACTGAATTCAGTCGTTGAGAATGGCCCCTTCAAGGCGAACAATTGCCTACGAGGAACTGGCCCATTTCGCAGCCAACAGCTTTCGACTGTCGTCTGAAAGCTCAAGTCTCCTAAAGGAGACTGAATTTATTCGTTGAGAATGGCCCCTTCAAGGCGAACAATTGCCTACGAAGAACCTGCCCACTAAAGGCGATCAATTATTTTCAGCTTAGCATCATTCTCAACTACTGAAATTAATTATCTGAATATCTATAGACGGATTTAAGGGTACTGCCAAACTAAAGTTTGGACTCCTTTACACTGATCACTGTTCACTGACAACTGATCACTGATAGATAACTGACTTTAGGTGGTGTTGTGCCGATAGACTTCATACCGCTTGTCGTAGTGGTCGCGCACATAAGTCGGTTCGGTGAAGGGCACACGGGCTACTTCTTCTCCGTTGGTATCCCAGCCAATGACTTCGTCTCCTTCTACCTTGAACTTTTCGATGATTCGGTTGGTGGCGCCAAACAGTAGTAGTGCGCCTAAGAGTTTCTTGTCTTCTTTCAGGGCGCGGTATAGTGTTTTGGATCGTTCTACATTGGGGCCGAATAGTTGTTCAAGGAAACCATTGGGAACGTGGACGGGCGGAATGTAGTAAACATTGGGGCCGGTGCCAAATTGCGAATAGAGCGGTAAAGCGAGTTTGCGGATTTTGATAATGTAATCCAGTGGATTGTCTTCTCGCGGTGCGCTTTGCGTGGTTAAAAAGCCGTGCAAGCGGATTTTGCCAATACAGGATTCTACGCATAAGGCCACTTCGCCTTGTTCAACGCGCGGATAGCAGCCGATACATTTTTCGCTGGTTCGGCTGATAAGGTTGAAAAAGGTTTTTTTATAAGGACAGGCTTTGACGCATTCTTGATATCCACGACAGCGTTCTTGATCAATCAGCACAATGCCGTCTTCGTCTCGCTTATAGACAGCTTGACGCGGACAGGCGGCTAAGCAGGCGGGATTATCGCAGTGGTTGCAGATACGGGCGAGGTAAAACATCCATTTGGGATGAATGCCGTCAAAGTGTTCACCTTGGGCTACAGTGTCAGAAAGATCATCTTCACCTAAGTTGAGGGCCGAATAGTCCATCGTGTCCGGCATATGCCCGGTGGGGGGATCTAATGGGCCGTTATCTTCAAAAATAGTCTTGCTTTTCAATACATTAGCTTGCCACTTGGCCGGCTCGCGACGTTCCAGCAATTTCAAATCCCAAGTGATGGGGTAGCCGCCATAAGGCTTGGTTTCGACATTGTTCCAGAAAATGGGCTCCTGTCCCTTGCCGCTTGTCCAACAGGTTTTACAGGCGATGGTACAGGTTTGACATTCGATACATTTGTTGATGTCAAAGATGTAAGCCACTTGCTTTTGGGGTGGGGGCGCATCGTAGGGATATGTCATTTCCCGGCCCAGTTGCCAGTTGTTGCGTTTAGGCATTTTTAAAATCTCCTCTTTTTCAGTGATCACATATTATCAGGTATTTTGCCGGAACCAAAGGGCTTTGCACGTGGGCTTGCCCCTACGAACCGTCGTGTCATGTAGGGGCAATCCTTTATGGTTGCCCCTTCGATAAGCTGCTCCCATTTATATAGTGATCCTAAATGATTTGTGGAATTGGCACGACGAATTTTTTAGATCGCAAACCTATTTATTCCACGATTAAAATAGGATCACTATAGTTACTCATGATAATGCGAATTAAGAATGAAAATTGGAATTTTTCGGAGAAAAACTTTAGCCTAGAAATGAAAAATTAACAAAGGCTTTTGAAATCACTCTATTCAAAGAGTATTTTATAAGTTATTGATTTTTAATCAATAAATTCAACCCTTAATTCGCATTAATCATTTTCTATGCTTGCCTCTGCGGCTTGACGCATCGCTAAAAAAGCCTCTTTTACAATCAACAATAACAAATTCTATCCCGCCAGTTGTATTATAGAGACTTCGGGCATATTCTTGAGTAGTCTCCTCGATTTTGTCAGTTGTAATAAAGATATAGTTATCCACATCTTTGTTCAGGGATGATAATTTTTGGAGAGCACGGTCAATATCTTTATTATTGACACATTTCTCTTTCATTTCATAGCAAGTGATAGTTTTCTCGTCATTGAGAAGCGTAATTTCTACATCACCTAAAACACCAGTTTGTGTATCAGCCGTATTGTGAGAATGAAGAGGAAGTATTTTTTCTCCCAGATTTTTTTCAGCCGCCTTATAAGCCGCCGCAATGATTAACACGGGAAGCCGACATGTTCCCGTCAATTTCATATGCTGTTCAAGCAAGATAACAATATCTTCAGATGAAAGGGGTATTGAATCTTTCGTCGTTTTTAGCCCCTTTATTAATGAATCAATACGTTGTTGTCTTTCGTTTTTAATAATAACAAGGCAACGTACTATTTCGAATAGCATCTCTTTGGCTTGAATTTTATCGGTGTACACATCGTCTAGTAATTCAAGAACAAATTGATATAATTGGGGCGGACGACCTACAAGATTAATATTCTTGGTCAGTGTAACATTCAGATTTCTCAACGCCGGGGAAAAAAAGGCTGTTGTATTATTACAGGGAAGATTGTGTTCATTAATGAATGAAGTTATATATCGTTCATCATACGTCCGTCCGGAAAAAGCATCACTTTCCTCAATCTTCGTGTAGGGTTTCCGAATATCTACTTCTGGTTGATGGATTTTGGCTAATAAGCAAGCCATCAATAACCGAACACCGGCCCGATTTTTAATATTGCTAGAGACATATTCAATTTTATTTCTGATTTCTTCATCAGCTACAAAAGATTGTTCAAGGTTAGCAGATGCTTCTCTAAAGGCGATGCCGAGTACTTCTTTTGGTTCTGCCATTGAGTCTCCTTGTTTGGTAAGTACCTGTGCCGGTATTTTTAAAAAATAAATCTAACAAAAACAACTACTTTCGTCTCCAAAATTCATTAAAACTCTTGCACGGGTACTTATTTCGTAATTATCCAGAGAACTTCAGTACGTTCCAGTTTTAGGTTATCAGGGCGAGTATTGGTTGAATGTGCTTTTTTGGGAGAAGATTCAATATAATTCCAATCTCCATAAAGTTCATTCATCAGCGGACTATGATAACCGGACAGAGCCACTTTTCCTTTAATAATAGAGTTGTTGCAAATTAAGCCAGTAGCGGGAACTCATGGCTTAGAGCTACTGTACCATAAAGGGCACTAAAACAAAATAGTATTATACAATACAATAACTTCACAAAACCTCGGTACTTTTCATTCATGAGTCGGCCCCCGCCTCCTATCGCTTTTAGCCATAAGCCCCCGCTCATGATTTGCAACAACTCTATTAACGTGAGTTCGACTTTAAATTTCAGTGAGTTATAGATTTATTAATTCTATCAAAGAGTTATTTATAATGACTTGATTTTCAACTAGAAAAAATATTGACTGGCTCATTTCACTCTATGGCCCACAATTTTCGGTTATTGACGACTCTATGGCCCACAATTTTCGGTTATTGACGTATTAATATTAAGGGTTTAATAGTCAAAAAAGTTTGTTTTATCAATTAATTATTGTCAAACAATTGATTAATCTAAAATTGGATAACTTATTGAAAATTAACGTCGAACTTACGTTATTAACAATTAGTCTATGAGCTTTATCTCATCTCCACATTTTATCGCCCCAGTTTGAACAACATTTGCATAAATGCCAACATGTCCGTTATTGTTTTGAAGGGCCGTGCGTAAAATGCCTTTGTCTTCCGGTAAATCAGCTTGGGGTAAGGTCGTCATTACGCAGCGGGGGCAAGGTTCTGTTACTTTTAGCCGCACATTATCGCCAATGGCTAAGGTTTTTCCAATCCACTGATTTTCAAGAAATTCAGGTTGTTCTGACTGGGTGTTGACGACGATGTTTGGACGGAAGCGACGGACTTCAAAACGCCCTTGTGGATATAAACTGCGTAATTTATCCACTGTTGAAGTTGTGAGCAAGTGAACGATGGCTAAATCAAAAAATGTCTTGTCTGGCATTTTTTCATCGGTGACTACGTTTTTGTTGTCAAGTTCCTCAATGTCCGGCCAATATTCTTCTAAGTTTGGCGTTTGAGGCACGAGTGATTCTAGCCGAACACTACGCCCTAGTGCGTTGGAAATAATTGAATTAACCTCAGCTTGGTTGCTGTCAGTAATCGTACCGTCCGGCAGCGTAATGCGAACGGGCGGTAAGCCAGTTCCGTTCTTTGGAGGATCAATGTAATGGGCGTGAAAAGAAAACATAGTCGGCCATTTCTGTGGATTTTTGGCGCTGACTACTTTGCCGGTTTCGGTATCAATAAGTGCGTATGATCTATCTCCCAATACGCCAGCTTCAGTCATGTCAATTGAGCGTAGTTCTTCTCCCATCATTGATTTAACCGGGTAACGCCGAAGCGACATGACTGAGCCAATAATGCCATTAGTTGCCATTTTTTCCTCCATTTGGGGATTCAAATATTTCGTGCCTGAGCAGGTTTGCTTGGAAATAAGTAAGGTTTATAACGAAACAAAAATCCAGACGATCCCTTTGAGCGGAGGGAACTTGAACTTGATAAATCTTATTAAGTCGTCCAAGATTTCTCAAGATTTCTCCGATCAAAGAAACCGAAACCTAAACCTAAACCGAAACCTAAACCGAAATGACAAAAGCGCAATGCAAAGTATACAAACCCCGTCTCGCGAGGTTAGGCATGATTAACCGGTGCTCCAGATTCTAGGTTTTCTCATTCCCGCAATTTTGCATGTCTGTTTGACATGTCCATAAGGGAACAGTTCAAATAAACGTTTTTTCGCATCTTTTTTGTTACATCCTAGTTCATCAACTAGGTGCTTGGTAACAAAACGAACATCAGCAGGAACTTGGTTTTTGGAGTAATAATTCCGCATGAACTTTATGATATTCCAATGCGGATCAGTCAGTTCCAGTCCTTCTTCTTGCGCCAATTGTTTTGCGATTTGCTCATTCCAGTCTTCTGGATTAACCAAATAGCCTTCGGTGTCTGTTTCAATGGATTCCCCATTAACTTCAAGCGCCATTATTGTTAAATCTCCAAGTTTTTTATCAGTGATCAGTTATCAGTTATCAGTTATCAGTTATCAGTCTCAGTTATCAGTATCAGTGATCCGTTATCAGTTTCAGTGAAAAGGTGCAACCTGTGGGTTTTGGCCTCTTCGAGGTGCTACGTTGTTTGAATGTTAAATTCTGGGTGTGTCCTATTTGTCCAAGTAGCAAGTTTTTATCGATAGGGCCATCAATCAAATTTGCCTACATGGCCCTCAAAAAAACCGCTTATGTTTGACACCTTAGTATTTTTCATTTCTGCCAAACTAAAGTTTGGACTCCTTTCTGAAAAACAGATCACTGATAACTTTAAAGCCAACAGCTAAAGCAGTTGTCTAACAGCTAAAGTACCCTAAAGGGTACTATTGTCTTGAAATTAGTAGGCTTTAGCTTAACGATGTTGTTAGCCTCAGAATTTATTCTGAGGCTTATCGATATCTAAGTTTGGACTCCTGCCGCCAAACTAAAGTTTGGACGACTTTCTGAAAAACTGATAACTGATAACTGAAAAACGGTGAACGATAAAACTGATTAGGCTCGTACAACGAATTTACCCGCGATGAAGTTTTTCAAGGTGTCGTTTTCGTAAGTGGGACGCAATCCCTTGGCAGCGGGTGCCCATAACCCTTTACCACCGATGCCACCCGATTCTGCTTTGCTGATTCGGACAAAGGATTCACGCGGTGCGCCCGTAGGACAGTGTACGTCAGGCACAAAGCCTTGCGTTATCTTTTGGCCCATCAGGCCCTTGACATAAAGAGAATCAGTCATCAAAGTGGGTTTGAGCCAGCCGCGTGTACAGCTTTGGTGACTGCCACTGCGATAAAGGGATTGATAGCCGGTTTCTGGGGCTTTGGCTAATCCGGTTGGATTGGTTTCTTGGCCTCGCACCGATCCAAAGGTGGCACCAAACATGTTATGCCACATGCGAGTGACACCACGCGGTGTGCCCGGATAGTAACGTGCCCGTACCAGTAGGCGAGCTACCTTGTAGCCTTCTGGATATTTTTTCCAACCTCGGAAAGGACGATCATGCGGATCGGCATCTATATAGACATAATCGCCATCGTCAATCCCCAATTCTTTGGCATCCTGAGGATTGATGTCTACAAAAGCTTCATTAATAAATGGGCTCCGCTTATCGCGGCGCAACATATCTCCGAAAGGCCCAAACCAGGCGGTCACAATATCGGTATCAACCGCGGTGGTGTGGGCACCATGACGGTATTTCGGGGTATGGAACACAAAATCATAGCCTTCTTGGCGCAAGGGATGTTCGCTGTTGAGCACTTCGTCTACTGTTTTGATAACATGACGAGCTTGCCGCGTATCGCCGGCGACATCGCTTGACGGAACGCCATAATCTTCAGGCGTTTTAGGCCGCAACAGCGGATGCGCTTTAGCCACGATCACATTCGGTTCAAACCGGGTGGAATCGATCGGCTCACGATGCACCACTATATTTTCGCCGCTGTCTTGAAATTCTGGTTCTTCTCGATAAAATTCCAACCGCCCCGTTTTGGTGTACCATGGTTTATCTTCGTTGCCTTGCTCCCACGCACCGATTTTGGGATAGGTACGAGTTTGGATGATAGCCGGAATGCCTTCGTCGGCCTTTTTCTCCAAGTCTTCAATCTTAAAGCCGCGCGTGGCGTTGGAGTGATCTAAAACCCGTTGGATGTAGGGGCGTACACCACCGTTGTCGATAAAGTGCCAATAATCTTTGTGGCGTGAATCGTTGGTGATTTTGCCGATAGCGCCACAGATGCCGGCGGCCACTTCTATGTCAGAACGGGTATCGTGGATACGCGGCAGCGGTGTCGCCGGGAAAGTGTATAAAAACGGATTGGTAACACTGATAGTCATGTCGGGGTATTTGAATTCTGCCCAACTATCAACCGCAAACACGATATCGGCATATTCGCAACTCGCCGTCCACCACCATTCGTTTTGGGCAACAAATTCAACTCTGGATAAGGTGTTGATAACAAAGTCATAATGGCCCTTGACGTTACCAATCAGTGAGTTAGAGTTGCTCACATGAAAGGCCTTAGTCGGCGTAGGCATATGGGATTTACCGGTTAAAACGGTATCGCCCATGCGGAGGATGGTATCGCCGTGGTTAAAGTAATGGACGCTTTCAGCTTTCCAGCGTTTCCGCAATTTGGCGGGTTTGTTGGGATCCATTTGAGGATTAAATGGATCTTCACCGATAAACTGAGGTAAGCCGTTGAAGAAACTGGCCCGATAGTTACCGGCATAGCTGCCGACATTGCCACTAATTTTACCGATATTAGCGGTTAAGGCCGCAACCAAGAAAATCGCGCGGTCTTTGAGGTCATTATTGAAGAATTGGTTTGGCCCCATGCCGACGGTAAATAAAGTCTGTCCTTTGTTGGCAGCGATTTGTCGCGCAAAACCGCGTATGGCCTCGGCCGGTGCCCAAGTGATTTTTTCTACGTCCGCTGGCGTGTAACTGCCATCCAGCATTTCTTTTGTGACATCAAACACGGTGCGGCATTTCACGGTTTCGCCAGAAACCCGTTTAACGGTAAATTCACCCGTTAATTGTGGATTTCCAGAGAAATGCTTGCTAACCTGATCACGATTCATTGCCACCGGCTTGTTGTCACTGGCATCCCAAAAGACGAAATCGCCCCAATCTTCGCGTTGCTTTTCATTTAACACGGTGCCGGGTTGTTTATGGATCGGTGGGCCTTTTTCACCGGTTGGGAGTACCAGTGTATTATTTTTAAGTGTTGCGAGTTGATAGTCTGGGAAAACGTCGCTGGCACGCAACATGTTGCCGGTGTCCATGCGTACCAACAGCGGCAAATCAGTATTAGCCTTGGTGTAGGCGTCATCGTACAAGTTTTCGCTGATCAGCACTTGAGCAACGCCTAATGCCAACGCCGGCGTTGTGCCCGGACGTACCACGATGACTTCATCGGCTTTACTGGCGGTGGCACTGTACTCGGCGGCGATAACGATCACCTTAGTGCCTTTCATTCGGGCTTCAGTCATCCAATGGGAATCGGGCATCTTGGTGGTAATCCAATTCATGCCCCAGACAACGAGGATATTGGCGTGTTCGGCGTTACAGAGATCAAAATCAACGGTTTGTTGTCCAGTCACCATGGGATGGCCGGGCGGTAAATCGGTGTGCCAACTATAATTATCAAATCCGCGCCCGCCTAACGATTCGGTACCTTTGCCACGGATTTTGTCATCTAACAAAGTCATGGCATTGGCTTCGCGGTACTGGGCAAACACGCGCGTCATTCCCAACGGGGGCATACCGCCGCGGAATTTCAAAGTTTGCGTACCGGCCCCTAGCGTGGCTTCTACCATCAATGGATCATAGCCTTGCGCGAGCAGTTTTTTCTGGCCATCTTCGCCTGAATAGGTTCGGGCAATGTTGACCATTGCTTTTGCAGCTAATTCAAAGGCTTCATCCCAAGAGGCGGCCACCCAAGAATCTCGGCCCCGTTGCATATATTTCTTATCAACGGCCCCGGTTTGGGGATCACGCGGAAAGCCGGCATTGATCCAATCCATAAAGCCTTTGCGTACCATTGGGCGCTTGCAACGCCGATCACCATAAAAACGCCGTACCAACGCTAAACCTTTTTGACAACAGCGCGGATCCCAACGTTGGCCGGGACGATTGCCATCCAAATCGGTGGCCTTGTGGTAGCCATAAGTGGGGGCAATGCGCGTCACGATGCCATTCTTGACAAATCCGCGCAATAAACAGTTGTGCGTATCGTTGGGCGCACAGAGAAAAGTAAAAGAGGAATCGTAGTGATACAAGTCTCTATAAGTCTTTTCCCAGTCGCGGTTAGGATAGTTTGACAGTGGATTTTGTATATCCACTGGTGCTAACAATTGAGTTGCGCCTATCGCCGATTGAGAAATCAAGGCCGTGCCGGCACCCGCGCCTGCCATCTGAAACAAAAAGCGGCGACGGGAAAGATTGGGGGTTTGATTTTTACCCTTATGTTCTGACATTATACGGTCTCCGATTCATTTATGCTAACAAAAGTTAACAATAGCACTCCATCGAGTGGGTGAATCTACGTTCAGCTACCGAAATTTATCGATAGCCGCTTTATAAAATCTGAATTCGCTTGGTTCTCGCAAATTGACAGATTGTTGAATAGTCTAAAAAAAATATCATCAAAGTCAATCATTTTTTTTCCATCCCCCCATCGGGGGGCTAGGATGAGGAGAGAATTAATTGACATGATACATAAGATAGCCTTGGCAAGCATCCAATCACATTGACTTATATCAAAGTTTTGTTTTCGTCCAAACCTTTAGGTTTGGACTTTAAAATAACTCTTGTTAAATAAGCAAATTTTATGCCATAATTTAATTTAAATTATCTGTAGTAGTTGCATTAGCAACTCTTCGTTTGTAGTAGTTGCTTTAGCAACTTTTCGTTTGTAGTAGTTGCTTTAGCAACATGTTTGAGTGATTATAAGCAATAACTACAAGGATTCGTTATAAGAAGGGATTAGTTCGCGGTAACAACCGCATTTTTATCCGTATCGATTAACGAATCTGCCTGTAGTTAGTTTTATAACGAATCCTTGTAGTTGGATTAGTTCGCGGTAACAACCGCCTTTTTATCCGTATCGATTAACGAATCCTTGTAGTTAGTTTTATAACGAATCCCGGTAGTTAGTTTTATAACGAATCCCGGTAGTTATTTTAGAGGCATAACTACAAGGATTCGTTGCTTCTGAAGGGATTGGTTCGAGGTAATAACCGGCTTTTTAGTGCGTGGTAGTAACCGCCTTTTTATGATTAGTTCGAGTAATAACCGGCAGTTCGTGGTAGTAACCGCCTTTTTATGATTAGTTCGAGTAACAACCGCATTTTTATCCGTTATTATAACGAATCCCTGTATTTATTAAACCAATAACTGTTTGAGTGAGTCCAATGTGTTATTTTTTTATGAAAAAGTTCATAATCACCACCATTACCCATTACCCATTACCCATCTTATGATAAACAGGTGGAATTTAGCAAAACCAATGACCATTGGCTTGGTAAGTCTTGTGGCTTTTCCTTATTATGCCTCGGCGGCGGATTGGACGGAAAAGATCAAATTAAAAGGTGATTTTCGGTATCGCTACGAGATGATTGATGAAGAGGAAAAAGATCAGCGCCATCGTAACCGTCTTCGTCTGCGGCTAGGCGTTCAGGCTAAAGTCAACGATAGGGTGGATGTGGGGGCCATGTTGGCTTCCGGCGGTGAAGATCCGGTTTCTACCAACCAAACCTTGGATAGTCAGTTTACGACTAAAGA
>NBMI01000240.1 GCA_002085445.1 Candidatus Parabeggiatoa sp. nov. 2 | reverse complement strand
CGACAGAGGGCCATAACTTAATTTGAAACCTTCCACGTCGGCAAAAGTTTCGCTCCGCGAAACTTTTGCCGACGTAAGTCTTTTATGGCCCTCAAATAAGGTCGTCCAAATAACCATACAAAATATCTGTTAATAACGGTGGCCCGCGTATCACTCTGCCAAACTAAAGTTTGGACTCCGACTGCCAAACTAAAGTTTGGACTCCGCTGCCAAACTAAAGTTTGGACGACTGCTAAACTTTGAGGGCCATAACTTAATTTGAAACCTTCCACGTCGGCAAAAGTTTCGCTTCGCTGTACTTTTGCCGACGTAAGTCTTTTATGGCCCTCAAACCAGATAGTCCAAATAACCATCCAAAATATAGGTTAATAGCCGTGGCCCGCGTCTCACGACTCTGAGGCGATAAATCGCCTACTACAAACGACTACTACAAACGTGGACTGGTTGAGGCGATAAATCGCCTACTACAAACGGGCCAATAATTGGTAATGGGTAATTGGTAATGGGTGATTGGTAATAGGTAATTTGAGTTATCAATTGGTAATTAGTCATTGATAATTAATAACCGATAACGGGTAATTTGCCATTACCGATTCGCCATTACCATTTTCATTAGTATTGCATTCGTCAATTGACGGTGATATAGTGCCGCGCCTCGGAAAGGAGACTCTTGATAAATGAAATTTGCAGGTGCGTTCCACGCACCCGACGCATGCTTGGCAGAATGTGAATATAAGCAATTCCTTATTTCATTCCTATTAAAAAGATTTTTTTTTAAAAGGCTTGCATTTTCATTTTTTCGTGTCAGATTTAGTTTGATATATGGGGTGACATCGTTTAGGAGTTTGTGAAGAATTAGTTCAAAAATGGCTAATTGAAGAAGTAGGTCTTCCACCTTTATATGTTACCAATGCCAAAGATTCAGAATGTGTTGAAATTTGGGATGATATTGCTTAAGGTGTCAAAATTAATAAAGGTAAGAGAAAGTTTAATAAAGGGTAATATGTTCTACTAGTAAAGAATCAAGATCAGAGTAGTTGATTTTATAAGAGTAGTTGGTATAGGCTTATTCACTGTTAAATTAAATGGAAAAATGTTGAATTCTGGGGACAAATACTTAGCATTAATGATATACCAACAACATGGCAAGATTAGCAAGAGTTATTTTACCCGGATACCCTCATCATATTACCCAGCGTGGTAATCGTCGTCAGGAAGTTTTATGAAGATGATTACCAACATTATCTTGAATGGCTTAAAATGTTGTGTCAACAGGAAAAGGTAGAAATATGGGCATACTGTTTGATGAACAATCATGTTCACCGTGTGTCAAACCAAACAAGATATCCAATCATCGTGTCGCAGAAACGCTTATGCATTATACTCGAATGATTAATTTTCGAGAGAAGTGGATATTTGTGGCAGGGGCGTTTTGCGAAGCAATCCGGGATTTGGCGGAAAAAGGTTGCTGAACAACGCAAACTTATTATTTGGTGATATAGAAATGAAACAATTGAAACCTGGAGAAAAAATGATGAAAAAAAAATCCCTTTTTTATCGTGTTGCTTGCCGTCTGTATTGTTGCAATTATTCTTGCAATTATTGTTGCAAATTTTTTTGTTGCAATTGTAGTAGTAGAAGAGGAAGAAGAACCTGTTCTGTGGTTTACCACGGCAGAACTTGGCGAATACTGGAGCAGCCGGCCAGCGGTTTTTGACAAGCAGACTGTCGCTTATTTGCAGGCGAAACTTCGGGAAAGCAGGGCTGTATGGGAAAATAACAAGGGAAAATATCAAAATTCCTATACCTATACCCGTGCTTTCAGTTCATGGGTTGGATTCGGACACAAAACAACTGTACGGGTGAAAAACGGGGTGGTCGTAGAAAGACATTTTGAGGCGTTCAACCGGGATAACAAAATAACCGAGTCCTATACGGAAGGCCCGAAAGACATTGGTACGCACAAAAGAGGAGAACCGGTTTCGACCATGGAAGAACTCTATGAGGAATGTGCCAATGCTCATCTGAAACAAGATCCGAAAACAAATGTTCTGTCATTGAGAATCTCTCAAGATGGAATTCTTGAAGGATGTACCTATCGTTCCATCGGGTGTGCCGATGATTGCACGAGAGGTTTGCAAGAATTCCGGTTTGCCTGGGAAAATTCTGCTTCCAGGCAGCAATATCCGGTTCCTTTTGAAGGGAAAAATAATTAGGATCAGAGTAAGATTAAGGAACGCGCATAAAATAACTTAGACAACTTTTTCTCAATACCACAAGAGAATCGCGGTATTAATTTTAGAAACCCCGTTTTTTCAAAAGGTTTTTTTTAGAAAATTCTGAGAAACCAAGAAGAATTAAAGGGGCCAGGCTCGGATTATTTTGGGGGGGGGTTCATCGTAGCCACCAAACTCATTGGGGGGGGTTCATCGTAGCCACCAAACTCATTAGGTAAGCCCGCATTAGGAGGCGCTGAAACGTCATTTTCTGAAATTATTGACAGACAATTCTGCAATATATTGGCGTAATTCCTAAGCACCAGGGCGCAATTTAAACCAATGTCTCTATTTCATCAGCCGCTTCCCGTGCCAATTGATCTGCCGCCACATTGATTTCATAAGCCAAATCAGCCTGATGATAATCTTTAAGGGAGATTCGATTAGCATTAAAGCATGGCATTAATGGTATGAAAGTGGTGAGGGTAGTCAATGCAGTAGAACAATCGTTGAAACCAAACCAAACTGTTGTGTTATAAGGAATATCCAAAAACGGTGTTGCCCACCATTTCCCTAACACAACACGGTGTCCAATCATTTCAACTCAATTGGAGAATTTATGGCCGTTCCTTTTTTAGAACGTACTGATATGCGAAGGTATTGTTATTGAAGAGGGTGTATTTATTGGCCCAAGCGTTATCAGTGGAGTCCAAACTTTAGTTTGGCTGGAGTCCAAACTTTAGTTTGGCAGTGTCAATCGTCCAAACGTAAGATTTGAAACCATCCACGTCGGCAAAAGTTTCGCTTCGCTGTACTTTTGCCGACGTAAGTCTTTTATGGCCCTCAAATAAGGTCGTCCAAATAACCATCCAAAATCTAGGTTAATAACAGTGGCCCACGTCTCACTACTCTGCCAAACTCAAGTTTGGACTCCGGCTGCCAAACTCAAGTTTGGACGACCGCGGCGACTGCCAAAGTTTGGAGTCCTGCTAAACTTTGGACTCCTGCCAAACTCAAGTTTGGACGACTGCTAAACTTTGAGGGCCATAACTTAATTTGAAACCATCCAAACTATTTTATGGCCCCCAAAATCGAGAGTCTAAATTTGGCTTGCCTTTTCATAGTGTCATAATGTGTGCCCCCTTAAGGGGTGACATCGTTTAGGAGTCAGACAAAAGTGTGGCAGACACTGTTGACGCGATAGAGATCGCAACCAAGAACGCGCTTGCGTTCACACTGAGTTTGCCAAAATCTGTGGGTAAAGCATGTCGTTATGCTGAGATTGTGCTGAAAGCAAATCAATCTTATGCACAAGGCTTTTGTAAAAAAAATGTTACATATACTGAACAAGGTTACAAACTAGACTTTTTTATTACATGAACCGTTCGTTCAAAAACGCTCAAATTCAACACCCTACTCTAAGGGTAAAATAATGCATCGTCTAAAAAAGGCGTTGATTCAAAAAAAAATCTGTTGTTCTCCTAATAGTTGCTGCCGATTAGGCAAAATTTTATCAATAACCCTCGTTTGATCTTGATGGAAGCTGCCATTCTTGAGCCGTTGCGTCGAAATGAGAGTATTGTACTGCATCCACGCCTAGAAAATGCACTCATCATTTATGAAAATCAGGGCCAAGAGGCCTTAGCAAAACTCTATCAGAGTTATATCGACATCGCTTGTCAGGCGAATTTGCCAATCCTTTTATGTACGCCGACTTGGCGGGCAAACTCTGAGCGAGTTCAGGAATCTCATGTTGAGTTAAATATTAATGGTGATGCCGTTCATTTTTTAACGAAAATCCGAGATGAGCAACATTTGGCAACCCCAGAAATTAAAATTGGCGGCCTAATCGGCTGCCAAAATGACTGCTATAAACCAAATGAGGGATTGTCACCTTTTGAGCGGAAAGATTTCAGGCTTGGCAAATCAATCAATTGGCCCATGCTGGTGTTGATTTCGTAAATAGCAGTCACATTGCCTTGGGGTAGAAGAAGCGATTGGTATAGCAAGAGCGATGGATGGCAAAGACGAAAGTCCCGTATATCAGTTTTTTTATAGGGAAAGATAGTTGTATTTTAGACGGTTTTTCTTTGGTGAATGCCATTAGTACTGTCGACGAATCTACGAGATATCCACCTATTGGATATCTGGTGAATTGTGCGTATCCTAGCTTTCTTCAGGCCTCCGAACAGCCAACCGCACTTTATAAGCGTTTAATCGGATACCAAGCCAATGCGTCATCACTTGATCATTGCGAGATTGATGAGGCCGTTGATTTAAAAGTCAACGATATTTCGGATTGGGGTAAGCAGATGCTCAGATTCAATCAACATTATGGAATCAAAATTCTTGGAGGATGCTGTGGCACTGGTGTTCAACATTTAAAGTATCTCGTTAACCACTAGGAGTCCAAACTTGAGTTTGGCAGCAATCGTCCAAACGTAAGAAAGGCCGCCGTCAAATCGCACCCAAATACCGACTGCCATTAAGTAAAGCAACAAAACCCCTACAAAAAGTATTAATAAGGAAGTCCGACTGAGGGCCATAACTTAATTTGAAAACCTCCAACGTCGGCAAAAGTTTCGCTCCGCGAAACTTTTGCCGACGTAAGTCTTTTATGGCCCTCAAAATAGAGAGTCTAAATAACCATACAAAATATCGGTTAATAACAGTGGCCCGCGTCTCACGACTCTGAGGCGATAAATCGCCTACTACAAACTACTACAAACGTGGACTGGTTGAGGCGATAAATCGCCTACTACAAACGGGCCAATAATTGGTAATTGGTAATGGGTAATTGGTAATTGGTAATTGGTAATTGGTAATTGGTAATGGGTAATTGGTAATGGGTAATTTTTCATTTTTCATTAGTATTGCATTCGTCAATTGACGGTGGTAGAGTGCCGCGCCTCGGAAAAAATGCGGTTGAAAAAAAACTTGACACAAGTCAAAGAACTTGATTTTTTAATTTGAGGACTGAAAAAAAGGCTTGACATATTGGAAACAATTTGTTAATTACGCACTCTTAAAAAGTCGTTTCTAGGCATCGAAAACAGTTTGTGTGCTAAATATTGTTGGTTGTTTCGTCTGGACAAATTCCAGAAACATCAAAAAAGTACTTGATATTTTTGATAAAGCCAACATTTAGTCATTTTACGCACTCTTAAAAAGTCGTTTCTATGCATCGAAAACAGTTTGTGTGCTATAGATATTCAGATAATTCTTTAGTCCCCTTTAGGGGACTTGAGCTTTTAGCTGTTTTGAAATTATTTACCTGAAAATCTATAAATATTGTTGGTTGTTTCGTCTGGACAAATTCCAGAAACATCAAAAAAGTACTTGATATTTTTGATAAAGCCAACATGTAGCCATTTGCATTATTTTATGGCTGTTTAGCAACTGTTAATTCTTTTTTGGATTAACGTCATAAGCCGTATTTTGTAGGGTGTCTAAGCATCATACACTAGAAATGGAAAATGGGAATGCGCTCCGTTGAGGGAAAACATAAATCTTCTATTTTCAATTTTTACCATAACGCAATTATTATGCTGGACGTTATTGACTATGCAAGTAGAACAACTTAAACCCGATTTGTTAATCCAAGGTGATTCATTATCCGAACCGATTAAGCTTATTAAGTTCAGTCAATTAGGCAATGCAGTTAAGATCATTGGGACTGGCATTCACACTCGCAAAAATCATAATTTATTATTCTCGCTTGAACAATTACAGGCATTGGAAATCAGTCCAGAAACCATGCCATACAATGGAGACGCGGCCCGTTTTCGTTTAGGGATTGAGGCCCTCCGTTTGAGTTTAGCTTATGAATATGATCCTTATTTTACGCTCTCCATTTCTAAAATCGATCCGTTGCCTCACCAGTTAGAAGCCGTTTATGATTACTTTTTAAAATTGCCGCGAGTGCGTTTTTTATTAGCCGATGATCCCGGAGCCGGTAAAACCATTATGGCTGGCTTGTTGATTAAAGAGTTAAAAATTCGCGGATTGATTAGGCGCACTTTGATTATAAGTCCGGCTAATTTGACGTTTCAGTGGCAACGTGAAATGCAGGAAAAGTTTAGGGAAAATTTTACTGTGATGAATGGGGATCGGTTGCGAACTGTTTACGGCACTAACCCTTGGCAAGAAAATCAACAAATTGTCACTTCAATCGCCTGGGTTTCACGGATTGAGGAGGCGAATAAAAGTTTATTACAAAGCCATTGGGATTTAATCATTGTTGATGAAGCCCATAAAATGAGTGCGACTAAGGCAGAGAAAAAAACCTTAGCTTATAGTCTCGGCGAAAAATTATCGACTTTGACGGATCATTATTTATTAATGACAGCCACACCGCATAAAGGTGAACCGGAAAACTTTCGTCTGTTTTTAGCCTTATTAGATAAAGATGTCTATGCACATGTTGAGAGTATTCATACCGCGATTGCTCAAAACGAAGCCCCTTTTTATCTACGACGGGTTAAAGAATCATTAGTCAGTTTTCCGCACCCAAAAACAGGTGTCGTTAAAAACTTATTTACCAAACGGATTGTTAAAACCATCACTTTTCATCTCAACCATGCTGAACAAGATTTTTATGAAGCCTTATCGCGTTATGTCGAGCGCCAAGCTGAAAAAGTCAAAGGCGATGAATCCGCTAAAGGACGTGCGTTAGGCTTTACCTTGGCATTGTTACAACGGCGGTTTGCTTCTAGTGTTTATGCCTTGCGGCGTACTTTAGAGCGGATGGTTAAACGCCGCGAAGATATTTTAAAATCACCGCAAAAATATCGAGAAGCCCAAATTGCGAAAAAATTGCCGGATGATTTTTCTGATTTGCCTGACGATGAGCAAGAAAAAATTTTGGCGGAGATTGAATCTATCCTTGTCTCAATTGATCCGTATGAATTAAAACAAGAAATTCGTGAATTAACCCGCTTAATTGAGCAAGCCCAACAGTTAGAAGAACATGAAATTGAATCTAAATTGGCAAAACTGAAAACCGTCATTAAGGAAAATCAGGTTTTTCAAGATCAAGCCATTAAACTATTAATCTTTACCGAACATAAAGATACTTTAGAATATCTCGTCAAAAAACTGACCAAAGACTGGGATTTAACCGTGACTCAAATTCATGGCGGCATGAAAGTCGGTGGTTTAAATATGCCCGGTAGTCGCCTACAAGCAGAACATGCGTTTAAAAATGACTGTCAACTCTTGGTAGCGACTGAGGCGGCTGGCGAAGGAATTAATCTCCAATTTTGCTGGTTTATGATTAATTATGACATTCCTTGGAATCCGATTCGGTTAGAGCAACGCATGGGACGTATTCACCGTTATGGACAACCCAAAGATTGTTTAATTATTAATTTTGTCTCAGAAGAAACCAGAGAAGGGCGCGTGTTAGGGCGGTTATTGGAACGCATTGAATCCATTGAAAAAGATTTGGATCCACAACGCACCGGTAAAGTGTTCAATGTTTTAGGCGATATATTTCCAGCGAACCAATTAGAACGTTGGTTGCGGGATATGTATATTAATAATATGTCAGAAGCAGAAGTCACAGAACGCATTGTCGAAACAGTGGACAGCAAGCGTTTTGAAGAAATTACCCAATCCGCCTTAGAGGGATTAGCGAAAAAAGATTTAAATTTAGCCTCTCTATTTAATCGGACGAAGGAAGCCAAAGCCAAACGCTCCAAACCAGAATTTATTGAAGATTTTTTTGTGCAATCTGCACAGATTGTAGGCTTGCCTATCACCGTGCTAAAATCTAAATCCAATCAGTATCGGCTCGGAAAAATACCGCGTGGTTTATTAGCCATTGGTGAACAATTAACCAACCAGTTTGGAGCGTTAGGGCGTGAATATAAACACATTGCTTTTGATAAAGACTTATTGAAAAAAAATCCGGCGTTGGAATGGGTGACTTTAGGACATCCATTATTTGAAACGGTGCGCCAAGCCATCTGGAATGCCGTGCAAACGGATTTACAACATGGGGCAATGTTTTTTGATTTACAGTGTGAGCAGCCGCTGAATCTACACATTTTTAAAGCCGCCATCATTGATGGACGTGGACATATTTTACATAAGCGTTTATTTGTGGTTGAAGTGCTTATGGACGGGCGTTTACAAATTCAACCGCCAACCCGGTTATCCGATTTAATCCCGGTAACGACTCATATCCCAATACCCAAAGCGGATTTAGTAAAAGCGGCGGAATCTATAGAATTATTTTTATTAGAAAACGCTTTACAAGCCTTTTTAGAGGAAGTCAAAACCGAACGCCATCAAGAATTAGCCACTATTGCCAAGCATTTGAATATTAGTTACACTGAAATCACTAATAAATTACAATGTCAATGGGCTGATTTAGATGAAATAAAACAATCCGGTAAACGAGAAGCCGGCTTAGCGGGGCGTTTAAAGCAAGTCGAAGATCGCTTAGATGAAAAGAACGCACGTTGGGAGCAACGCAAGCATGAATTAGCTCAAGAGCAAAATTGTTTTTTAAGTGATATCGAATGTATTGGACGCGCTTGGGTATTACCCCACCCAGAACGTCAAACACCAGAATTAGCCCCATTAGTCAGGGATCAAGCAATTGAACACATTGCCATACAAACGGTGATTGCGTATGAACAAAAGCGCGGCTTTCAAGTCGAAAGTGTTGAAAAAGACAATTGTGGTTTTGACTTGATTTCTCGTCCGTTATCTTATGAAGATGTTGAGCAAGTTGCACCGATTCGGTTTATTGAAGTCAAGGGACGTGCTAAAAAGGGTATGATTGTCTTAACGCCCAACGAATATTATACCGCACAACGCTTAGGTGATGATTATTGGTTATATGTCGTACTCCATTGCGCCACCAAACCAGAACTACAAATCTTTCAAAACCCAGCCGCGTTAAATTGGGATCGCGTGATTAAAGTAGAACACTATCGACGGAATTTTTAATTGTTTTTAATTGTAGGGTGGGTAGAGCGAAACGCAACGAAGTAACGGAGCTTGCGACGTTCAACCCACCACTTACCCACTTACCCCTAACAATAGAGATAAATTTTGAATGGATTACCCCAAACGTCTCATTGAGGTAGACTTACCCATTAAAGAAGCTTGTCGTGCCGTATTGTGTGCCTCGTTATGGCTTGATCCGGCTGATAAATTCTGTCCCAAAAGCTTTCGGATAAGCGTCTCAACCGTATTAAGTCAATTCGCCAAACAAGTGCGCTCCGATAAAACATTAATGGCATTATGTCAATCGCATTGGACATTATGGAATAGCTTAAATCAAACCCGCTTAAATCCAGATAACGAAGCTTGTTATTGGGACATGCGAACCGCTTTATTAGCTTTTATCGCCGATTTTGCCAATTGGGATGCTTCTACGAATCCTGCTTTTTTGCAAACGGCCCGCGCATTGACACAAGCAGCGCATGAAGCCTTGGGCGGTGAACCGGGTTCGTTGCCATTAGTGGTTGATCCGTTTGCTGGGGGCGGTTCGATTCCGTTAGAAGCGTTGCGAATTGGTGCCGATGCGTATGCCAGTGATTTGAATCCGGTGGCGGTTCTATTAAATAAAGTTTTGTTGGAATATATTCCCAAATATGGGCAACGTTTAGCAGATGAAGTCCGTCGATGGGGTGATTGGATATCGCTCGAAGC
>NBMI01000239.1 GCA_002085445.1 Candidatus Parabeggiatoa sp. nov. 2 | reverse complement strand
CCAAGATAAATCTTGGACTCCTTGCTCAATTGACGAGGGTTGTTTTTTATTTTAGTCCTTTGCAGAAGGCTTATCTAGCCGAGATTTGTGGTACCGTTTTTTTTGAAAAAAAATATGAGTGGTTTCAAGCGTCAATATGGCCCTCAATTGACGCTCATCATTATACACAGGTCTTTTCGATATCGGGTGCATTCCTAATAAGTACAACGGATACGCGTTCTGAAACGGATAAAAGAGCATTGATTTTTAATGAATCCCTTACGTGGGGCCTACACTTTAAAATCCATAAAAATCAAGTGTTTAAAAACTTATGTTTAAGGATGAGAGTCCAGTCCTTGTCGAAAGCTTATCTAGTCGAGATTTGTGGCACCCAAGATAAATCTTGGACTCCTTGCTCAATTGACGAGGGTTGTTTTTTATTTTAGTCCTTTGCAGAAGGCTTATCTAGCCGAGATTTGTGGTACCGTTTTTTTTTAATATGAACGGTTTCAAGTGTTAACATGGCCCCCAATTGACGAGGATTGTTCTTCAGTCTAGTCTCTTGTCGAAAGCTTATCTGGCGATATTTGTGGCAGCACCGTGTCGATAAAAAAAGTACGAGTGGTTTCAAGTGTCAATGTGGCCCTCAATTGACGAGGGTTGTTCCCCAGTTCAGTCTTTGTCGAAAGCTTATCTGGCCGATATTTGTGGCACCGTTTTTTGTCGATAAAATATGAGCGGTTTCAAGCGTCAATATGGCCCTCAATTGACGATGTGAATTAGTACCGCGATTGAGTACAGCGAATTGAGAAATTAACGAATTAGCACAGCGAATTGATAAATTAACGAATTAGTACCGCGAATTGAGACATTAACTACGAAAAACATTAGATTATGTAGCTGAAGCGACTACTACAACGAAAAACATTAGGTTATGTCGTTGAAGCGACTACTACAAACATTACTACAAACATTAAGTCGCTAAAGCGACTACTACAAACGTTAACTACGAAAAACATTAGATTATGTCGCTGAAGCGACTACTACAAACATTACTACAAACATTAAGTCGCTAAAGCGACTACTACAAACCGTTGAAGCGACTACTACAAACCAGCAAGATTAAGTCGCTAAAGCGACTACTACAAACATTAACTACTACAAACATTAACTATGAAAAACATTAGATTATGTCGCTTGAAAATTATACGGCTGGATTAACAGAAACACACGTTTTTTTCGTGCATTTCCGTTAATTTATTTTTTTGCGCTGTGTAATAAATATAGAATACTTCGACTAATAATGAACGCCAACCCTCCACCTACCATCAGGTGAAAACTCAAATTTGCCATTTCTTCTGGTATAGCAGAAAAAAATTGGGGTATTTCATATAGCGGTGGTTGAATTTTTTCAAACATTTGTAAAAGCCAATGAGTCGGATTAAGTATGGTCATTGCGGAAAGTCCGCTTATACCTAGAGTGAATCCGACAAAAGCAATCATAAATTGAAATTCTTGGCCCTGTTTCTGATTTTCAATCTCAACGATGCCTCTTGTTGTCGCAATCATTTGCTCAAATAAATGATGCCCTGGCTTGAGGTAGTTGAGATAAAGATCAGTTTGTTGTTGATACTGCTTGCAGGTGCGAGTGTGGAAAACCTCTAAAAACTTTAAGTCATCTTTAAACTCATCTTTGCTCAATGAGCGAATTTCTGTCAGCAACTCGGTATAATTTTTGGCATTGGCATTAAGCGTATTGCGTTGTTCTTCTATATCGCGGAGGTGACGAGAATATTCAAAGGCTTTGGGTAGAGTATTTATCAGCCCGCTTTCTAGTTGTATGAGGAGTTCATCTCGTTTTTTTATCTCTTCAAACTGCGGACTTTTGTTTTCTAGTTGATTGTAGAGTTGACGCGCTTTATTATGGCTTTGATGGGCTTGATGAGAGGCAAACAGAATTTTGCGGCGGCAATTCAATAAGTTTATTAACCAACGGTTAGCTTTATCAGCACGTTCTAAAGTGTCGGAATGTGTCCCCAACCAAACTAAAATATGATTCAATTCATTGGGATTCTGCGCGTCATATTTGGGAAACTGTTCATATTCAAAAATCGGGCTCCCAAATAACTTGCCCTTGTTTATGAGGCGTGGCGAAGCTTGATTGGAGGTTTGCCAAAATGCCTGAACGCATTCATTAGCAAGGGTTTGATAGTCGGTAACACTGTCCAGAGGCTCGGTATATAACAGCAAGGTTTGTCCTAATGATGCTTGGATATGGGTAGGCAACAGGCAACCTTGAGGATTGAAGCGGTGCAATTGGTTTAGCTCAATTTCTTGATTTTTATAACCAATCGTAAAATCGGCGGCGTAAACGTCATGCAACCTAAAAGGGTGAACCGAACCGCTCAGCGTCAAGCTATCCGTTTGTTCCTCTTGCGAAAAACTCAATTTATTGTCTTGTGGTATGAGTTCAAGAAAATGAGTGGGTTGCCCTTGTTCACCATCAGGATGGTACTTGCCATTTTGATAGCAGATAAGCTTGTCAGTGAGTTGTTGCAATTCAGGAATAGAGAATTTGTCGCTCAGTTGAGTTAAATTTTCCCAGAGGTGAGCGGCATTTTCCACTATCTCTGTTGTCATATCGGTACGAAGATGAAAAGCGTTTTAGCCAACGGCTAAAGCCGTCGTCTAAAAGCTCAAGTAGGCTAAAGCCTACTGAACCTCTTGTAGTGCCCTGAGACGTACTTTGGCGGGAAGACAAACTACGCTCTTCGCTCTGCGAAATAACAGTCGAAAGCTGTTGGCTGAGGTGGTATCGGGATTTCTGCTTTCTTGCACTAGTCATAAAGGTAAGCGTTCAGTCAACTGAAACGCGTCGGGAGTCACGCTCATATTAATGCGATGACTTGGTTGAGTCTTTGTCAGGTTTGGATTCTTGGGAAGAGGCTTTGGCACACACTCGTCGAATTTCGTTTTTCAACAGTTCGATGATTCTTTTTTCTTGTTCAGGGGTAAGCGTTGCATAACCAGTATCGCCCGCGCCCCTATCTTTTCCCAATTCGGTACGAGACATTACCGCCTCTCTTACCGGGGGATAGTTTTTACAAAACCCCCTAATTGCTTTAGCCATGTCATCGTATTGATCGTCTGCTAAGGTAGCGATGCCTTGCTCTAACTGAGATAAGTCTTGCAAAGCGGCTGGCGAAAAAAGTGCTTCTTGTGTTTTAAGCACCTCTAAGAAAGCTGCGATGGTTTGAGTTGATTTCATTAATCAATTCTCCGTAAAGTTTGAAATTGTCTATTGTCCAATGGCACAAAAAGCGGCCCAATAATAAGGATCATTGTAAGGTTTTTCATCAAGATAATAGAATTCCTCAAGTTCATCCATTCCATCCTTGAGTTGTTTCATTACATCTTCATTTAAATTCAATTGAGTAATCCAATCTAGCAATTTTTGTAAGGTAGCATCCCGTAGCCAGCGTTGGGCATCGTTAAGGGCTTTTGCCACGCTGATCTGGTTTTTTTTCAGGTTTTTATAGAACTTAATCATCAGAAAAGCAGTAGACACTTGATTCACTGTCCAAAGACTACTAACAACATTCGCGCAACCAGCATATAAGAAACCACTGGGTAAACCAATATATTCATCACTGATGCTAGTCGGATCAGTTAAACCCGTTTCGCAGGCTGACAGGGTGACAAGACGACATTGATTGAGCGACAATCCAAAAATGTCTGCCAAAGTGAGGCGTTCCTCGTTTGCCAATTTGAGTGCCGATTCTAAAGGCGATTCAAAGTTAAATTCACCATGACAAGCAAAGTGAACACAGTGGGCTAATGATAACTCTAAATCATCATCACCATTAGCAGTGAGTGCTTGTTTGGTAGCTTGTTCCTTAACTAAAACTTGGTTGGAACTAAAGTGACTGATAATAGCCGCAACTTCAAATTCAGCGTAAGACAAGTCATTAGTTGGGTTTTGAACCGCAAAAAAGTCACTAAAGTTTGGGCGTTCTCGTTTTTGAGCCAGTTGCAACAACTGAATACTAGGTGCATAGCGTACACCTTTAGGAAAGTAGTCAAGAAAACAATTTTGTTCTGTGACTGGCAAAGCATGAAGTGGAAATAAATGCAAATATCGATGAGGTATAAGTATCAATTGCTTATATTCTGTCGAGAGTTCGCTGAGAGTCTTAAGAATTTTTTCGACATCCAAAATTTTTGCCAATTGTTCTAATCTAGAAGTTAATTGTTCTTGCCACTCGTTTTTTGGTGTGGAATAATCTTCTAAATAGGCATTTGCCCAGTTTTCTAAATTTTGTCTTTCAGATTGCCAAACAATTGGTTTTTGAGTTTGACGAGTGACTATGAAAGTGATTAGGTGTTCATTTGTAATGTAGAATTCTACAATGGCTGTATGTTCATCTAACGTGGCTTGGAATGGGGCAAATTGGAAGCCAGAACCAATGGGTAAATAGTGATCTTGCAATTCATTACGTTGCAGACGTAGCTGCTCAAGATGTTTTGCTAACGCAGTTGGATTTTCGGCTGTAGCAGTTTGGAGCTGATATTGTCCAGTAGCGATTTCATCTCTTAGTTGCTCAAGTTGTTTGACAACATCTGGAGAAAAGATGCTGTGGAGATCACGAGATAAAATAAGTTCTACTAGATTGCGGGTTTTACTACGCTCAACGTATTCTATTGCTTCGGTGGTTTTGTTCAGTGTCAAACAAACTTGTATCATAGCTTGATAGATTAGATTATATTTTTCAGCTAGTTTTTTCTTGTCCTCCTCTCTTCCTGAACCATATATTATTTCATTGCGTAAGGATTCTACGATGTCAATAGCTGCCGTAAAAGCATGGTAAGCTTTGTAGAATTGTTGGTCATATTGGTAGACACGACCAAGATTAAATTGAATTTCCGCGTAGTCATTAGGAAAAACTTCACGAGTAAGTACCGACAATGCAGCTAGGAAACATCTGATTGCTTCTTCTACAGTCTCTGGCTTTGGTTTCTGTTTCTGTATTATGTATTCACGGTATACTATACCTAGATGTTTTTGGATGGTAGCCCATTGTTCTGGAAACTTTTCGAGAGTGTATACCTTCAAAGATGCCAAGTAATATTTGATTGCTTTTTCAAAATTCTCTATCTTTTTCCCTAAAATACGGTAAAAGTAGGTAGTACCTAAATTGTTTTGGATAATAGCCCATTGTTCTGAGGAAACTTCACGGGTGTATACCTTCAAAGCTGCTAAATAATATTTAATTGCCTCTTCCAAATTTTCTGTTTTTTTTCCTAAAATGCGGTAAAGGTAAACATTGCCTAGATTGTTTTGAGTATCTGCCCATTTTTGGGGAAATGCTTGATGAGTGCGTATTTCTAGGGAACTCTTGAAACAGCGTATTGCTGCTTCTAAATTTTCTGCTCTATTTTCCCTGATGCGTTCACGGTAGGCAATACCCAAATCGTTTTGAATATCCGCCCATTTTTCTGGAAATACTTGGCATGTGTATATTTTAAAAGCCCGCTGGTATGAACATATTGCTATTTCCAAATTCTCTGCTTTCTCCCTTAGTATACGGTAAAAGTAGGCAAGAGCTAGATTATTTTGGATATCTGCCCATTTTTCTGGAAAGTTCTGCTGTGTGTAAATTTCCAGTGCTGCCTTAAAACAGCGTATTGCCGCTTCTAAATTTTCCGCCTTATTTCCCAGAATGCGTTCACAGTAAGCAATACCCAGATTGTTCTGGTTTTCTGCCCATACGTTTGGGAAGGTTTGACGATGGATGAGAGTGGCAAACTCATAGCCTGTAATGGTAATTTCCAAATTACTAGCTCTACTTCCTCGGGGAAACTGCAAAATAAAGCTACTTAAAGTACCAACAACTGCGAGAATGAGTGTAACTTGCACTGGCTCAACTTTTGCTAAGGTAGCGGTTGCTCACCTTCGCAAAAATTGAGCAAATTTATCATCCAGTTTATCTAGATTTGCTTGCAGCAATTGATACACTACTTCTGGATTACCCTTGCTTTCTGCTGTTGCCTGTAATACCTGCCTCAAAAAATTGAAATATTCTTTTTGATTCGTCATTAGTTACTCCTTAAGTTTGTAGATTAAAAAACATGTAGCATTTTTTTGCATTTTTGCACTAATCGTAGTCTACACAAAACTGGTATAAATAACGTAGCGATGGTTTTGGTTTATTTTACCAATAACTCCGCAAAGTTTGAAATTGTCTACTGTCCAATAGCACAAAAAGCTGCCCAATGCTAAGGACTATTGAAAGGTTTTAACGTCCGAATTATACCAATCAAGTTTATCCTCTATTCGTGTCATTTTGTCTTCATCTAAGTTCAATTGAGTAGCCCATTCTAGTAATTGATTGATAACCGGAGCGTTCATAAATGCCGATCAAAAAGACGGTCAATAACAAGCAATACTAGGAGATGATGGCAAGCCTAGCAAGTGTTATTGAGAAACTGAACAATCTGGCTAGTCGGGGGAATGATAAAAAAATATATCGCTTTCTTCTTTCCCAGTCTTAAGTAGTTGGAGACTTTTTATTAAACGGCCGAAAGTCATGTAACACTCATTTTGTATTTTATTTGTTAGATTTACGCATTGACAACATAAATTTATTATGTATTCAATTAGTTAGGTGTAAAGGGCCTCGGCCTTTAGCTGTTGTTGTAGAGAATTTTGCTGATTTCGCTCGTTATTCGCCACTCGCCTTTTTGCCCTTTTGAAGGGTGGGGAAAAAGGCACCGTTTTTTGTCGAGAAAATATGAGTGGTTTCGAGCGTCAATATGGCCCTCAATTGACGAGGGTTGTTCCTCAGTCCAGTCTCTTGTCGAAAGCTTATCTAGCTGAGATTTGTGGTACCGTTTTTTGTCGAGAAAATATGAGTGGTTTCAAGTGTTAACATGGCCCTCAATTGACGCTCATCATTATACACAAGTCTTTTGGATACCGGGTGCATTCCTAATAGTACAACGGATACGCGTTCCGAAACGGATAAAAGCGCATTGATTTTTAATGAATCCCTTACGTGGGGCCTACCTGTTAAAATCCATAAAAATCAATTAGTTAAAAACTTATGCCTACGGATGAGAGTCCAGTCCTTGTCGAAAGCTTATCTAGCCGAGATTTGTGGCACCGTGTCGATAAAAAAAGTACGAGTGGTTTCAAGTGTTAATATGGCCCTCAATTGACGAGGGTTGTTCCTGAGTCCAGTCCCCTCAATTGACGAGATTTCTCACTCCAGTCTCTTGTCGAAAGTTTGTCTAGCCGAGATTTGTGGCACCGTGTCGATAAAAAAAGTACGAGTGGTTTCAAGTGTTAACATGGCCCTCAATTGACTCAAGTTGCGCCTCAGTCTAGTCCCTTTTTTTGACGTCATCGATAAATCTTGGACTTCCCTTCTTTTGTCCAAGATAAATTTTGGACTCCCCTTCTTTTGACGCCCAAGATAAATCTTGGACTCCCCTTAAGATAAAAATTTATCGTTGTTTATTGTCCAATGGCACAAAAAGCTGCCCAATGATAAGGATCATTGTAAGGTTTGTCATCAGGATTATACCAATCAAGTTGATCCTCTATTTGTGTCATTTTATCTTCATCTAAGTTCAATTGGTTAACCCAGTCTAGCAATTGTTGTGGGGTGGCATCCCGTAGCCAACGTTGAGCATTATTAAGGGCTTTTGCCACGCTGCTTTGGTTTTTCATCAGATTTTGATAGAATTTAATCATCAGAAAAGCGGTAGAAACTTGATTTATTTTCCAAAGGCTACTCACGACACTCGCACAACCGGCAGACAGGAAACTGCTGGATAAACTAATATATTCATGATTGGGGCTGCGAAAGCCAGTTAAGCCGGTTTCTCCTGCTGATAGCGTTACAAGGCGACATTGGTTGAGCCTTAGCTTAAAAATATCTGCTAAGGTGAGGCGTTCTCCGTTTGCCAAAATCAGAGCGGATTCCAGCGGAAATTCTAGGTTAAAATAGCTATGACAAGCAAAGTGAACACAATGGGCGAAGGATAAATCGTGATTGTCATATAGTGCTGCTTTGGTGGCTGCTTGCTTGGTTAGGATTTGTGCTGTTGGGAAAAATGAACTGATTATTTCCACTTCTAAGTCGGCGTAAGATAAGTCATTAGTCGGATTTTGAACGGCAAAACAGTTCCTAAAGTTGGGACGTTGTTGTTTTTGAACCTGTTGTAATACTTGGCAACTAGGAGCATAGCGCACACTGTCAAATTTGTCTAAAAGGCATTCGCCATCTACAAGCGGTAACGCATGAAGCGGGAACAGATGCAGAAATTGATGGGGAATGAGTATGAGTTGGCTGCATTGTTCATTCGCTTGCTGGATAAGCGAGATAATGTCATCTAGTTGTATAATTTCTGATAATTGCCTGAAACGATGGTTCAGTTGACTTCGCCACCCAGATTGACCAATCTGGTAGTAACTATTAAGGTATTCCTCTGCCCAAGTCATTAAGGCCAATAATTTATCTTGTGAAGATTGCCAAATGTTAAGGTATGGACGGTGGCTACTCATGATGAACGTCTGGAAAGTATCAGAGGTGATATACCATTCTAAAATAACCGTGTTTTCATCTACCAGCCCTTGAATTTGTTTAAAATTGAGATGTGATAATGGGTTAAGTTCATTGTACCGTTGACGCAATTGGGTGATACGGCTGTAATCTGGTTTGGTGGTAACCGCTAAGCGATGTTTTTCATCAGCAATCTTTTGCTGTAACTGTTGCAGTTCAACAAGTTCACGGTTAGCGAGGTGTTCGGCTAGAGGGTTTGTTTTGCTACGTTCAACGTATTCTATTGCTTCGATAGGCTTATCTAAGGCTAAGCAAACTTCCACCATGCTTTGGTAAAACGTGTTCCAGTCTGCCGCTAATTCTTGTTTGACTTGCTCTTCAGAAACTTTCTCATCATGTAAAAATTCTACCATTTCACCAGAAACGATTTCACCACGTAGAAATTCTATCGTCTCAATGGCTTTTGCAAAGCTATCGTGAGCCAACGGTAATTGGTTATTTTGTTGATAGGTAGTGCCTAAGTTAAATTGAGTATTAGCATAGTTTTGAGGGAATGCTTCGCGTGTATGTATATGCAACGCTTGTTGGTAACAATGAATAGCCTGTTCTAAGTTTTCTACTCTTTCTCCAAGTAGACGGTTTTGGTAGGCTGTACCAAGATTTTTTAGGGTTGTCGCCCGCTCGCTTGGAAAAGTGTCACGAGTATATACCTGCAACGTCTGTTGGTAGCAATCAATAGCCTGTTCTAAATTGTCTGCTCTTTTGCCAAGAAGGCGGTTTTGGTAGGCAGTTCCAAGATTATTTAATGTTGTTGCCCATGCCTTTGGAAAAATATCGCGAGTATGTACCTGCAACGCTTGTTGATAGCAGTGGATGGCTTGTTCTAAATTTGCTGATCTATCTCCAAGAATGCGCTCACTGTATGCATTGCCCAAATTATTTTGAGTTATTGCCCACGGTTGCGGAAACGCTTCGCGTGTGTATACCTGTAATGCTTGGTGATAGTAGTCAATAGCGTATTCTAAATTCTCTGCTTTTTGGCCCAAAGTACGTTCACTGTAAGCAATAGCTAAGTTATTGACAGTCATTGCCCAGTTTTCTGGAAAAGTTTGGCGTGTATAAATCTGCAATAGCTTTTCATAATTCGCAATAGCAGTTTCATATTGGCTTTGGCTGGCATAGAGTTTTGCCATGTTATGTAAAGTAGCGGCTTCTCCCTGAATATCCTTAATTTCTTGGCTAATGGTTAGTGCTTGTTGAAACAGGAACATTGCTTTTTCAAGTGCTCCCTTATAAACATAAGCTTGTGCCTTATGATGTAACGTATCCGCTTGTCCTTGGCTATCATTTATGCGTTGTCTGATTTCTAGTGCCTGTTGAAAAGAGGCTATTGCAGCGTCAAATTGTTCTAAGGTAACGTAAACAATGCCTAATTCATGTAGTAAGGCTGCTTTGGGTTGAATTAAGCTTTCATCAAGATTAACTAACTTAAGTGCTTTTTTTAAGTATTCTAGTGCTTCTAGGTTATTTCCGACGTTACGATAAGCCGTTCCTAGCTGACTTAAAATCGTGAGACGGAGACGGAATCGTAAAGAATTTTGCTGTTCATCAGAAGGCGTGTTTTCTGTTAAAAAACGATGTAAATTATCAATATTTTCGTGTTTTTCTCGTTGTTTTCCAAATAAGTGTTCAATGACAATATTTTTAGTCATGGGTGCGCTCTTAAAGGATGGAACGCTTTTGAAATCAAATACACCTGATTTCCACGCCCAAAAATCTGGGGCAAACTTAACAAAACGAGTAATTGCGTAGTCGGGTAAGCAAAAAATCAGGGGGTGGGGAATAGTACTAGAAAAAGCCTCTCGAACAAAGTTAATATCTTGCAGGATAGGAGGATAATCACCGGTTATTCCAATTGAATCCTCTAAACCCCGCAAAATGATAACTAACTTTTTGAGAGGAATCATTTGAAGCTTTAGCAGTTTTTCTTCAACTACATCACGTAGAAAACGAACTTTTTGATTAGTAAAATCAAAAACTTCAAATTGAATGTTTTGACAGTCAGGATGTTTTTTAAGTAGTTTAATTAGGGTATCTAAATTGGTGCGAGAATTGATTTCTATAAAACCAATACTGAAATTTTCGACAAAATCAATAAAAGTTAACAACCTAGAAAGTTGCAGTTGGTTTAAAGCAATAAAATGATCAATGTCTGATTTTGTTGTTTGAAGTTTGAACATTTGAGTGACTCCGCATAAACTCAGTCGTTGCGAATGATGCTAAAAGCTCGCCTTTAGTGGGCCGGTTCGTCGTAGGCGAGAACTCGCCTTTAGTGGGCCAGTTTGTTGTAGGTGATAGTTTGTCTTGAAGGGGCCATTCTCAACTACTGAAACTGGATGAGTGTGATCTTTATTTTGGAGTCCAAGATAAATCTTGGACTCCAAAATTCAAATTGAAGTCACAGTCGACTGGAGGGCTTTTTGAAACGCATCGATTTTTTTAACTAATGAGTTAACGTAATTCCAACGCTCCTTGCCGTTGTACTCTAGCACGGATGTACCAAACAACATTATTTGGCTTTCCTCATCTTTATTCATATTTTTGTCCAAACAAACTTGCGCGATGAGAGGATAGTGTTGATTAGGAATACTCCGTTCAAAGTTGAATTGTTCTTGTTTAATGGCATAATCAATATCTTCAGCAGTGAGTTTAGTATGACCACGACCATGGGCGGTGAGGCAAGCGGTTTGCATCATGGTCATTAACTGACGCACATGGCCACTGCTGGCTTTAGCCAACTCTAGTAATTGCTGGCGTGACTCAAATATAGCCTCCACTTCGACTCGGCGTTCAATCAAACTGGCAATCGCTTCAAGTCCTTTTTGGTCAGAATTTAAATGAACTTGTTGGCGATCAAGTTCATAAATATTCACACTGGGTACAATGTTTGGACTACCAAAGGTATTACTCAAATGTTTGGCTGAATAAAGCGCGGAAATGGGTACAGTGTAAATGATTGTGCAATTGAGTTCTTGTAACTGGGCAGCATAATCAAAAAAGAGATGATCGCCTACATGAGGTGGAACACGATCTAAGGTGTCAAGAATAATTAATAAGCCTTTATATTGAGGAAACTTCCGCCTTAGTTTGTCTGTTCCATCACCGAGTAGCAAGTTAATACCGGCTTTCAAACGCGATATACCTTGTTCTAAGGTTTGTCGAATCGTTATCCTTTGTGTGTTAGAACCTTTTATCTGGGAAAGCAACTTCGCCCATAATTTAGCAATAAAAGGAATTTGTGCGCTCCCTTCTATAGAAGCCGTGATACCGATAGACTTTTCTACCGTTTCTTCTGTTTCTTTAGTGGTTTCTTTGAACCAAGACTCAAAACTTTCCAGTAACTTCGCATCAAAATGAATGTCTAACCGGCGTAATTCCGATTCAACTTGTTTAATAATCACCAAATATAAATCGGTATAGCTCACATCATTAATGTCAATTTCCTCACTTGCATTAATGAAAATCACCAAATACTCTTTTTCCCATCGGGATTGAATGCGCTTCAGTTCTGTCGTTTTTCCACAGCCTCGATGTCCGGTAAAGAGAATAGTGGAATATTCCCCCGGTGTTAGAAAATCAAGCTTGCTACTGACTCCTTCAATAGCTTCAGTGGTTCGTACTTGGGACAAGTCAACATAGTATTTTTCAATCTCATCACCATCCGTCAGTGCGCGTTCTGCCGGACAAGCATGGAAAGCCTCTTTAAGCGTTGTAGCACGGTTGAAAGAGAGTAATGTCATAATGAATAAACTCCATTGTTATACTGGGCACCGTTATCCTTAATTTTTTTTTTATGTATTTTGAGTGAGATAGAACTTACGCATTGACAAACTAAAAATTTTTATTCACTATTAATATCAATGGGTTATGAATATTTTACCACCGGATAAATTGATGAAAATTGCCCAAAAACAGCTGAGCCTAAGTTTGTAAGTTATTGTATTTAAAATGACTCATAAATATTTTCATCTGTCAATGCGTAAGTCCTATGAGAAATCTTGAGTAATTTCAAGAATATTCTTCACCTCCTTAAGGAATGACAACAGCGCAATTTATGCGGGTGCGAAGTATACCTCCATAGTTTGTAAGAATAATATTTGCTGGTTATAACGGATTTTGGGGAGGTAATAATTTAAACGGGTTATACAGCCAGCGGCATTTTCCTCTGGTCGTTTCCAACGTACTTGTTCACATTTATATCACACGTTCAAACGGGCAGTGATCACGATTATTATAAAAAGGGCACATTTTATCTGTCATCAACAATGTTGTTTTGGGTATAAAAGTACCTACGTGATTGCGTTTAATATTTTCAACGAATTGAGTGCTTAAAAAACAGTGATGGTTTGAATCAATTTCATCAATTAAGTATTCTGCAAAGATTGTCTATTTTCCAATGGCACACAGCCCAATGGTAAGGAGATTCGAAAGGTTTGTGATTAGGCAGATACCAATCAACTTAAACTGATTTATATAGAGGCCTCCAAGGGCCTGTTTTTGAAATCAATGAGTTACATTGAATCTCACCAAGTGGGACTGAATTAGCACCACACGAAAAATGTTAGTTATCATAACACGCTGACGAAAAAATACCACGCTAATTTGACTTGGTAACTTTACTGTTAACATAAACTGATTTATATAGAGGCATTGAAGGATATCGAGGCATTGAAGGGCCAGTTTTTGAAATCAATGAGTTAGATTGAATCTCACCAAGTGGAACTGAATTGGCAGCACACGAAAAATGTTGAATATGATAGCGCACTGATAAAAAAATATAACACTAATTCTATTTGTTAGACTTACGCATTGACAAAATTAATTTATTAAGTATTCAGTTAGTTACGTGTCAAGGGCTTCGGCCTTTATCTGTTGCTGTAGAGAATTTTGCTGATTTCGCTCGTTATTCGCCACTCGCCTTTTTGCCCTATTGAAAAGAAAAAGGCCGCCCTCAATTGACGAGATTTCTCACTCCAGTCTCTTGTCGAAAGTTTGTCTAGCCGAGATTTGTGGCACCGTGTCGATAAAAAAAGTACGAGTGGTTTCAAGTGTCAATATGGCCCTCAATTGACGATGTTCCCCAGTCCAGTCCCTCATCCTTATACCTCAGTTTTTAAATACTTGATTTTTATGGATTTTAAAGATTAGGCCCCACGTTGGGGATCCATTAGAAATATCCGTTTCGGAACGAGTATCCGTTGTACTTTTGGGAATGCACCCGGTATCCAAAAGACTTGTGTATAACGATGAGAGTCCAGTCCTTGTCGAAAGCTTATCTAGCCGATATTTGTGATACCGTTTTTTTTGAAAAAAAAATACGAGTGGTTTCAAGCGTCAATATGGCCCTCAATTGGCGCTCATCATTATACACAAGTCTTTTCGATATCGGGTGCATTCCTAATAGTACAACGGATACGCGTTCCGAAACGGATAAAAGAGCATTGATTTTTAATGAATCCCTTACGTGGGGCCTAGCGGTTAAAATCCATAAAAATCAATTAGTTAAAAACTTATGCCTACGGATGAGAGTCCAGTCCTTATCGAAAGCTTATCTAGTCGATATTTGTGGCACCGTTTTTTTTGAAAAAAAAAGTACGAGTGGTTTCAAGTGTTAACATGGCCCTCAATTGACGAGGGTTGCGCTCCAGTTCAGTCTTTGTCGAAAGTTTATCTAGCCGATATTTGTGGTACCGTTTTTTTGAAAAAAAATACGAGCGGTTTCAAGCGTTAACATGGCCCTCAATTGACGATGTTTCACAGTCGAGTCCTTGTCGAAAGCTTATCTGGCCGATATTTGTGGTACCGTGTCGATAAAAAAGTACGAGCGGTTTCAAGCGTCAATGTGGCCCTCAATTGACGATGTTCCCCAGTCGAGTCCTTGTCGAAAGCTTATCTGGCCGATATTTGTGGTACCGTTTTTTTGTTGATAAAAAAATACGAGTGGTTTCAAGCGTTAACATGGCCCTCAATTGACGAGGGTTTTTCCTCAGTCCAGTCTCTTGTCAAAAGTTTGTCTAGCCGATATTTGTGGTACCGTTTTTTGTTGATAAAAAAATACGAGTGGTTTCAAGCGTTAATATGGCCCTCAATTGACGAGGGTTGTTCCTCAGTTCAGTCTCTTGTCGAAAGTTTATCTCGCCGAGATTTGTGGTATCGTTTTTTTTGACAAAAAAATACGAGTGGTTTCAAGCGTTAACATGGCCCTCAATTGATGCTCATCGTTATAAGTACTGAAGCAAAAATAAACAGGTATTTTCATTGAATATCCCCCTTTAACTTCGGTGTTTTATGAATTCAAAATACCTGAAAACGGGTGCTTCAGTACTTACAAACTTAGGCGCTAAAGTACCTACTACAAACTTAGGCGCTAAACAAATACTACAAACTTAGGCGCTAAACAAATACTACAAACTTAGGCGCTAAACAAATACTACAAACTTAGGCGCTAAAC
>NBMI01000238.1 GCA_002085445.1 Candidatus Parabeggiatoa sp. nov. 2 | reverse complement strand
AAGCAACTTGTTGAATTGCTCAAAAAATCCTCCCAAAAAACCCTCGTTTTTGTCACCCACCGCGAAACGCAAGCCTATTTAGCCAATTGTTTATCGGAAGCCGGTATTAACTTTGCCGAATTTCGGGAAAACATGTCTTTAAAAGACAAGGATGAAGCGATTGAGTCGTTTCGAGAATTGGTGCCGGTTTTGTTAGCTTCGGAAACCGGCGGTGAGGGGCGCAATATTCAGTTTGCTAATGTCGTTGTTAATTACGACTTGCCTTGGAATCCCATGAGAATTGAACAACGAATTGGGCGCATTCACCGCATTGGGCAAACACAAGATGTGTTTATCTTTAACTTTTGTATTAAAGGTAGCATTGAGGAATATATCTTGCGCGTACTCCATGATAAGATTAATATGTTTGAACTGGTTGTTGGTGAGATTGAGAGTATTATAGGCAATGTCGATGACAATTTTGACTTCAGCGAAACGGTAATGGATATCTGGCTAAAAAACCAGTCTCAATCAGAATTGGATACCGCCTTTAATGCGCTGGCAGATGATTTGTTGATGGCAAAAGACAAGTATCAAGAAACCCGCGAGTTGGATGAACAGATTTTTGGAGAAGATTTTGAAGCTTAAAAACGGATTTGTGGGTTGATGGTGTTTGGGCTTTTCACAAAAAAATAACTACAAGGATTCGTTATAATAACGGATTTGTTCTTGAAAGTGTTTGGGCTTTTATCCCCAAAATAACTACAAGGATTCGTTATAATAACGGATTTGTTCTTGAGGGATTTAATTGATAAGGATTTTTGAGCAATGAGTCGGTTTTAAACGTTTGCAAATCAATCAGTTATAAAATCGTCTGTTGGCTTATTTTGACTGAGTTAAGTCGAGTTTTGTTTATCAGCTTTTAGATAAGAGAATTTGCTCATAAAATTTTAGCTTTCCAGCATGAAATCAACTCGAAATTAATTGATTCGCGATTCAATCAGCATCAAATAATAAATTTTAAACAAATTGACTGACGTGATTTGATGCTAATACAACAAATTCTTTCATAAGCTTTCATCCTTTATTATAAAATCCTTTATTATATACAATCCTTGTATAAATAGGAGAATTATGATGCCGGCTCTACTAGAAAAAACGGATAGCCCCCAAAGGAAGCCACCATTTGGGCCTAAAAAAACGTTGCCCACCACATACAATTTACCCGGTGAGTATCCGAAGGTAACTCAATCGGAAATAAGGCAATCTATTGGAACCATTGAACCGAATGGTGCCCATGTATCTTTACTTCCAACTCAAAATGACTTACCTTGTGATGACGGAGTACCGATGGAAACTGAACGACACAAAAAGCAAATGGACTTACTGGTTTATTCGTTAGAACCTTGGTTGGGTGAGCGTGGTTACGTTGGCGGTAATATGTTTGTGTATTTTAGTTTAAAACAGCTTAAAAATCAGGATTTTAAAGGCCCTGATGTGTTTGTCACCCTTGGCGTGTCCAATGAAGAACGTAAAAGTTGGGTGGTTTGGGATGAGGGCAAAAGCCCTGATGTTGTGATTGAGTTGTTATCTGAAAGCACCGCCAATGAAGATAAGGGCCGAAAAAAAGCGGTTTACCAAAACCAACTGAAAGTGGCCGAGTATTTTTGGTTTGACCCGTTTAATCCCAGCGATTGGAAAGGTTTTCGGCTTAATGGGCATGTTTATGAAGAATTACCGTTGGATAATGACCATTTTAGGAGCCAATCTTTGGGGTTAACCCTCGTGCTTTGGCCTGGGATTTATAAAAATGTGGAAGCGGTGTGGCTACGTTGGGCTACCATCAAAGGAGATTTATTGTTACTCCCGGAAGAAATTGAGGCCCAACGCGCCCACGCGGCCGAACAACGCGCTGAAGTCGCTTATGGAAAGGGTGAACAAAACCAAGCTCTCGAAACCGCCCGCAAAATGTTAGCCAAAGGTTATGATTTGTCCGAAGTCGCTGAACTTACGGGCCTTTCCCACAATGACTTGGCGGCTTTATCCAAAAACAAGCAATAACATGTAATGCGAATATCGATATAAAAATGAAAAATGCAGACTTATAAAATCACTTTCAATCAAGACGTTTTTATAAGTCATTGATTTCATAATATTTAATTCAACCCTTAATTCGCATATGTACATAAGCGGTAGTGTTGCAGGCAATGTGGGTGATAAGCCTTCAAATCAATTCGCTACGCGATTTCAAGGTTTTTATCTAGCAAGGCGCATCGTTCAGTGCGTTATGCTAAGAACAACGGATGACGTGGATAAACGGATTGAACTCGACTGATTGTGTTATGTTTGTACCTATTAATTCTACAACCTGGCCCACTTTTTCAGTAATTCGTTTATCCGCGTAATTCGTTGTACTCAGTAACAGTAATTCGTTTATCCGCGTAATTCGTTGTACTCAGTAGCAGTAATTCGTTTATCCAAATAACGTTTGAGTTGAGTGAGAAAAAACTTGTACCTATTAATTCTACAACCTGGCCCACTTTTGATCACAGAGTTATAGCGCACGAATTAACGCACGCAAGTGACGCTTGCATGTGCATGCTTATGTGGATGTCTCTTGCGTCAAAGCGTCAAAGCGCGTTTTCCACTTACAAGAATTTATAAGATTCAATTCAACCCTTAATTCGCATAACTACAAGGATTCTATTTTATAACGGATTGGTTGGTGATGGTATTCAAGTTTTAAGCCGTTTTTATAACAACTACAAGGATTATATTTTAGAAAGGATTATTAAAAAACGCCGATTGGTTTAATAAATCGGATGACTTGAACTAACCAATCCTTTTCGCCAATATAATCCAGGTAGTTTTAGAAAGGATTTATTTCAACTCGTCACCGGCTTTTTAAAACTTTCTTTTTGCAACTCGTCCATTATCATCAGGATGATTTCGTCCATAGTCCGATAAATCTCGGTTTTTCTTTCAATGAAGATGTTTTTATAAGTTATTGATTTTATAAGATTCAATTTAACCCTTAATTCGCATTCCAAAGTTAATGTGTTGGACTCCTTGGTTAATTAATTCGTTTAGGAGCAATATTCGTTGTACTATAGTGTTCCAGAAAAATACTAAGCCATTAAAATATTTATAGTTAAATTGATGTACGGTAGTAACTAACTGATTTTACAACCGGGTTATTAAATTATAACCCATTGAATTTCCTGTATTTCCAAAATCTTTTTTTGGAAAACTATAGTACAGTAAAGCGGAAGTTTCGATACCACCCAACGCCAACGGCTAAAGCCGTCGTCTAAAAGCGAAAGTAGGCTAAAGCCTACTGAACCTCTTGTAGTGCCCTGATACGTAGTTTGGCTTTCAGACAAACTACGTTCATAGCGAAGCGAGATAACAGTCGAAAGCTGTTGGCTGAGGTGGTATCGGGATTTCTGCTTTCTTGCACTAGGGCGTTGTTGTCCAAAGCTAAAGCTTTGGATTCCATCGCTTTGTCTAGTTCAACCAACCAATCCTTTGTATTTTATAACCCATCGCCAATCAAAACAAACCCGGCCCAGTAGTACGGATTTTGGTAGGGGTGTTTCGTTCATTACGCGTTGGACGGAAGAGCAACGTCCAGAGCAACGTCCAAAGCTGAAGCTTTGGACTCCATCGCTTTGCCAACCGAGGTGGTGGGTTTAGCGTCGCTTCCGAAAGTCTCGTTGTAGCTCTACCCACCATAAGTTCGCTACTTAGGCAATGAGGGATATACCCCATTTTTAGTATTGTGATAAGGATCCCACCATAAGATTTTTAAAATATAACCGTCCAAAATACCATAAATACGTTCTTTACCTGAAAGGCGTAATGAAAAAATCAGGTCTTTAAAATCATCTAGCTTGAGCTGTTTTAACCGGTTTTTGGCCTCAATATTGGCACCCTTGTCATAAAGATTAATGTAGTGATTGTTGCCATCACTTTTAATATCAGCCCATGTCCGGCTTTCAAAATCACCTAATTTGTCAATGATCTCTTGCCACTTTGTCGTATCGATATTGCGCCATCCCCAAGGGCCATCCCAATCTAATCGCTTAAATTGCCAAACGGGTTTCTCGGTCTCATCACTGGGCGGTGAGATGATTCTGTGGGTGGTTTTCCGTTGGGACGGTGAGATGATTTGGTGAGTCGTTTTCCGGTGAGGAAAATTCTCTTGAAAACTCGTTTTCTTTGGCTTTTTGGGTTTATTTTTACTCATCATGCAGCAACCATTAAGCGGGTAATAAACTACTATAGTATTCAGCCATTGCAGCCCATCTGATTTCACGATGCCCACGTTCACCATTAGCCAACCCTTTTCGAGCATTACGCCAAGGTTCTTCTAGGTGGGTGAGATCACTTAACCATTGAGAAGATTTTGGCCCATAGTCTTTTAGAACCACATCGATGGTTTCCTTTTGTGTGTCATTGAGTGCCTCAGGATTTCCTTTTATATCCTGAACATCTACTTTGAACATATCCCGATGAGCCTCGTACAATTGAGGAACAACCGGCCCATTGGCCCACGCTTCAATACGTTCATTAAACAAAGGTTCTTCATCCCAAACTAAAGACCATGCTTGGCTATAATAGACCAATTTCTGTAGTTTCATAGCCGTCATAGGCCCCTGTTTAGACAGGATAAAAGCGGCAACATCAAAAACGTTTACCATCATGATAATCCTCCTAAAAGTGGTCAGTAGGTACGCATGCGAATTAAGAATTAAGAATTAAAAATGAAGAATGAACAAAGATGTCATTTCGGTTTCGACGTGAGGAGAAAGCTTGAGAAACCTTATAAAATCACTTTCAATTAAGACGTTTTTATAAGTCATTGATTTCATCATATTCAATTCAACCTTTAATTCGCATTACGCATAAATCTAATGAGAAATTCGAGTTGTAAGAAAAATCGGATTTGTTTGCCTGAAATTTATCAGGATAACTAGATAAGGGCTTAGCCGGAAAATAATATACCCATTTCAGAAACCAAGTTTTTGAAAAGACTTGGGATCGATTAATTTCGTTAAGGGGATTTTATTTAGCCGCGGCTCCCTAAACAATCCTTGTAGTTCAATCCAAGTAGTTGAATCAATCAATCCTCTGTAATTAATTATAGTTTATAACTGGGGTGATGAAAAGGAGGTTCCAATGGGTTCTAAAACTTGATCCCATTTTTATTCCGCTTACTAAAAACAAATAAAAAACAATCATTTAAGTTTTATTTAATTCATTAATCATTAATCATTAATCATTAATCATTAATCATTAATCATTTTCACCACCCCAGTTTATAACCCATCGCCAATCAAAACAAACCCGGCCCAGTAGTACGGATTTTGGTAGGGTATTTTGGGCATGCCTTTTTTGGTGGATAAGCGGGCTTGGACGGTGGCGCGGGGCATATTGCTCAGTTGTTGTTGGGCGTGTTGGAGGGCGAGGGTTGGGGTGAGGCCGTTGGCGAGTCCTTGGTAGAATTCTTCCATGAGTAGACGGGTTGAGGCATCGTTGACGCGCCAGAGGGCCGCGAGGACGTTGTGGGCACCGGCAAAGAGGAAGCTGGACGGTAGGCCCATGTATTCGTCCGCTAAGGTGGCTTGGATTTGGGCGCTTTCGCAAGCGCTGAGAATAACCAGGCGTGGGTTTGGTAGGCGAAGGCTCGCAAACAGTTCTTTGGCTTCGAGGGGGCCATCGGCCAGTTTGAGGCCAGCTTTCAGGTTGGGTTTGTAGTAGCCATGACAGCAAAAGTGGCCGTGTTCGGCTTGGCGAAGGTGTTCGCGGACGGGGGCCAGTTTGGCTTGTTGGCGTATTAGTAGCGTGTCTTTGGGCCGGTGTTGGGTTTTGATGGTTTGGCCTTCTTGTTCGGCCGACGGGAGGTTGCCGTTGGGGTTGGCGATAATGCAGCCTTGGCCGGCAGCGGCTTGGTGGCGTTGGTGAATCAGGCGCAGGACTTGTAGTGACGGAATGTAGCGCACAGCATAGTCGTGGCTGAGCGGTTGGCCGTGGAGTTGAATCAGGTGGAGTGGCAGTAGGTGCCAAGCTTGATGAGCTATAAATAGGATATCTTTAATAGTGGTACCGTCTACGAGTGATTGAATGGCTGGGCCGAGTTGCTCGGTAAGCCAGTCTCGAATGTCTAGGGCTTCTTTGGCTCGAATTTCGCTGATGATGTTGCTTTTAAAGGTGTAAACACGCTGGAAGATTTGTAGGATGTTGATGTCCACGCGCAGCGGGGCCGGTATGCCGTCAGCGGTGATGGCGTATAGGTATAGAAACTTTGGCCGTTGTTCAAACGCAATGGCGAGGACGCTTTCCGGTAATAGCGCGGTGATAGCGGCTTCGGTTAAGGGTTCGGGTTGGATGGCTTCACCAAAGGCCGCGTCTTGTTTGGCTATCGCGCTGCGGACGAGTTGAAGTCGTTGTTCTAACTCACGTTGAGTGTTGAGCAATTGTTGTTCTTGTTCGGGCTTGATTGGGGTGGTGCGAGTAACGGGCGCGAAGAAGCGGGTGCCGTCAGTGTTTGAGTTATCACTGCCGCCGGTGCCAAGGGTTTGAACCAGTTCACGAAGTTGTTGGGGAAGGTGCTGGTATTGTTCGCGTAAGGGCGCATCGACTGTGGGGCCAGGTGTCGCTTTTTCACGAAGCATTTGTTCGACTAAGACGCGAGATTTGCTGCGTTCTAGAATGACGTAGGCGGCCGCAGGTTGGTTTAGTGCTAGGGCTAAGTCGGCGGCGAGGTGGAATAGTTCTAGGTTTTGTTCAAGCAAAAAAGTTTTGGCCGCATCGGACACGCGGTTTAATAGCGTCTCTAGCCAGTCGAGGCCTTGTTTGGCTAAGTCAAAGGCACCCTGTTTGTCGGCACCGTTAGGCCGCTTGGGGTTTTGATACCAGTCGGCAATGACTTGCACCATTTTGATGGCATCCAGGGGTCGCCGATGTGTTTAAGACAATTGGCTAGGTTGTAGCGGATTAGTGCCAAACCGGGCCGCAAATCGGCCCGCCCGTCGGCTATCAAGGCTTGGTATTCGTCCAAGCTGTGTTGATACGCGGTGCGAGCCGCTTCGAGTTCGCCGAGGTTGGCTAGGCAGAGCGCATAGTTCATGCGGGTTCCTGCCAACTCGGGCCGCAACTCGGCCCGCCCGTCGGCTATCAAGGCTTGGTATTCGTCCAAGCTGTGTTGAGACGCGGTGCGAGCCGCTTCGAGTTCGCCGAGGGAATCGAGGCAGTTCGCATAGTTCATACGTGTTCTTGCCAAATCGGGCCGCAAATCGGCCCGCCCGTCGGCTATCAAGGCTTGGTATTCGTCTAGGGTGTGTTGATACGCGGTGCGGCTATCAAGGCTTCGTATTCGTCCAGTGTGTGTTGATACGCGGTGCGAGCCGTTTCGAGTTCGCCGAGGGATTTGAGGCAGTTTGCATAATTCATGCGGGTTCCTGCCAAATCTGGCCGCAAATCGGCCCGCCCGTCGGCTATCAAGGCTTGGTATTCGTCCAAGCTGTGTTGATACGCGGTGCGAGCCGCTTCGAGTTCGCCGAGGGAATAGAGGCAGCCAGCATAATTCATGCGGGTTCCTGCCAATTCGGGCCGCAAATCGGCCCGCCCGTCGGCTATCAAGGCTTGGTATTCGTCCAAGGTGTGTTGATACGCGGTGCGAGCCGCTTCGAGTTCGCCGAGCGAATCAAGGCAGGCAGCATAGCCCATGCGGGTTAGTGCCAAAAAGAGCCGCAAATCGGCCCGCCCGTCGGCTATCAAGGCTTGGGTTTCGCGCAGACTGTCAGCCCAAGCATCGCGGGCTGCTCGAAAGTCGCCCTGACTGTAGGCATCAACACCTTTATAAAATAAAGACTCAGCACGCGCTTTTTCTTCACTTAAGGACTGTAATGCTTCTTCTAAGGCTTGTTGTAACGAAGTTGCAAATTCATTATCTTCATCTTTGGTGGTGTCTTTTTTCTTAAACCAATTTTTAAACCTCTTAAACCAATTTTTAAACCATTTCATGGTATCATTCTCCAAGAGTTGATTAGGTGGTTGTGATTGTTATTCAGTATGCTGTAAATAATAGCATAATTAATTGTCGAATCGAAACTCAACGAATAAACGGATTGGTATTGATTGATTATTAGTCCTTGTTCAGCTTTTTCAACCGGGTTCGGCAGTAGTGCAACTCAATCGTTGCAGACGCAGTGACGGATTGGTTTTGAGGACAGGTGTTTGGGGCTTGCACGTACCTGTGCATTTGCTGGGTTTCTGCTAGGGTGCTGAGGTGAAAATCAAGTGCCGAGGGCTTGATAACTTGATCCCACTTTTGTTCCTATTCAGTCAATAACTAATAAAAACACTCATTTAAATATTATTTAACTCATTAATCATTAATCATTAATGATTTTCACCACAAACATGCCCACCCCACAAATCGGTTTGGGTAAGGCCGAAAGGTGTGCTTATGCGAATGAAAAATGAAAAATGTCGAATGAATAACGAGGTCATTTCAACAGAGAAACTGCCATTTCGACTAAAATTTTCTCAAAATTTCAATTCGCGAGTGAATCTTTTTAGGCGCCTTCATCATTCCAACCCGTTATCGGCTATGGCGAGTCTTTGGAGGCTGTTGGAAAATTTTCCGCCGAGGCATTCATTGGCGCAATAGCTTATATCTTAACTTAATATGCGAATTAAGGCTCAAATTGAATCCTATAAAATCAATAACTTATAAAAACAGGTTTATGAACGTGATTTTATCAGTTTTTGTTCATTAGACATTTTTCATTTTTCAGTTCGATATTCGTATTTAATGGCATTGCCTAGTCAGTCGGTACGCAGATATCTAATGATATATTTTTTATAAAAATAGGTTTTTTTTGCATTAAATTTAAGGGGTGCCACAGTTGTTATAGTTAAGTGTTGTCAATCAAGGGCCATCAATCAAATTAAGTTATTCAATTTCACAACTTGGACATCACGGCCCGCTCGACAAAAACTTTGTTTTGATGATAGCAATTTCAGGTTTCAGGTTTCAGTTTTCATGTTTTATTTAATTATGGCCTTCAATCACATAAAAGGAGTCAATTTCACAACCAGGCCCTCACAGCCCGCTCTACAAAACCTTGGTTTTTGGTGAAAGCACATTAACACTCCAACCGCGCCTTCAAAGTCATGCTTAGAACAACGGATGACGGGCCGATAAACGGATTAATTTTAGTCAGCAATGTGCATCGTTCAGTGTGTCATGCTTGGGGACAGCGGATGACGGGCCGATAAACGGATTAATTTCAGTCAGCAATGTGCATCGTTCAGTGCGTTATGCTTAGGACAGCGGATGACGGGCCGATAAACGGATTGAGCTCGACTGATTGTGTTATGTTTGTACCTATTCATTCGATAACCTGGCCCACTTTTTCAGTAATTCGTTTATCCGCGTAATTCGCTGTACTCAGTCAGTAGCAGTAATTCGTTTATCCGCGTAATTCGTTGTACTCAGTCAGTAGCAGTAATTCGTTTATCCACGTAATTCGCTGTACTCAGTAGCAGTAATTCGCTTATCCACGTAATTCGTTGTACTCAGTCAGTAGCAGTAATTCGTTTATCCAAATAACGTTTGAATTGAGTGATAAAAAACTTGTACCTATTCATTCTACAACCTGGCCCACTTTTGATTTTTATCTAGCAACGCGCTGAGTGAAGTGCGTCATGCCAAGAACAACGGATGACGTGGATAAACGGATTGAGCTCGACTGCTGATAAAAAACTTGTACCTATTCATTCGATAACCTGGCCCACTTTTTCAGTAATTCGTTTATCCGCGTAATTCGCTGTACTCAGTCAGTAGCAGTAATTCGTTTATCCGCTGCGGACAATTTATTTAAGCCATTGATTGTAAAAAATATGTTATACAGTAGGCATCTTAACTTAGCCTCCCAAACTCAAGTTTGGACACAGAATGGCCCAAACTAAAGTTTGGACTCCAGCAAAACTCAAGTTTGCCGGATGATTATTACACACTACTGATGCCCACCCGCTTCGATCACCTGATAGCCATAACTTTGCGGCCCCCACTTCTGATCGGCCGCTGCTAATAGCGCCTGATCATCGGCCGCTTGCGCCGATAAACTACGCAATGCGTCAATACAATCCGGCAACCAATCAATTAACTCATTGGAGGCCTCCTCCTCGATGGGTTCCTCTGGCGTTGCCTCAGGGTTCGGTTTATCAAATCTCTCCGAACCGAGCCTTCTTTGTTGTAGTATCAAATACCGAACATCCTCGGTACCCCATTTATCCTCGGCCGCATCAAGTAGCGCCTGATTTTCTGAGTATTGCGCTTGAAGTGATTCAAGAGCTTGGATATAGTCCTGAAAATGGGACTGTAATTGACTCATGGTTAATGTTACTCCATTGTTGATGAATGATATTATTACTGGGCACTCCAGCAGACTTGATTAAAAAAACTAAGAATTATAATCTTATCGGCCAATTTGTTATTACATAATGTGTATAAACTATGGACTCACAAGCTATCACCATTACATTGCCGGCCCCTATTTATCATCAAATCAAACAACAGTCACAATTAATGCAGCGTTCAGTCGCTGAACAACTGGTGGCGGTTGTGATTGACTATTCACAAACTTTGGATAACGACATAGAGTGGGAATTAGCCCAACTGGAGTTGTTGACTGATCAAGAACTCAGGCAAGCAGCCCAACTGAGCGTTTCACGCGAACAATCTGACTCTATGCAAGAATTAGTTGAAAAACAACAACGCGAAGGCTTGAGCGTTTCGGAAAGTCAGCAAGCACAACAACTCTCACATTTTTTCAACCGCGTGATGTTAATCCGTGCTAAAGCGGCCTTTTTATTAAAAAAACGCGGTTATGACATGATGACCATAAAAACAGAAAATGAGTAAAAGCCATATTTCAACTCACCTACGTCAACAAGTAGCCGAGCAATCGCGTGATCGTTGTTGTTATTGTCAGAGCCAGCAACGCTATATTGGTATTCTCCTAACGGTTGAGCATATTATTCCAGAATCATTAGGAGGCACCACCACATTGGATAACTTATGCCTCGCTTGCTGGGATTGCAACCTCATCAAAGGCAATCGTATAGCGGCTATAGAACCTAATACAGGCACAACGGTTCGTCTCTTTCATCCTAACAAACAGAAGTGGAGCGAACACTTTTGTTGGAGCGATGATGGAATCTATATGATTGGTATCACACCAATCGGACGGGCTACAGTGGTTGCATTAAAACTGAACCGCCCTGTTTTATTATTACACGCTCGCCGTTTCTGGACGGAAGTAGGCTGGCATCCACCACGATAATAGCCAGCTTGCGTAGGTTGGAATTCTGATTTATCCAACCAATCAAATTTCCTACGCTCTGGCGCTCGTCCTTATACATAAGTTTTCCGTTTGGTTTGTAGTAGGCGATTTATCGCCTAACATTATTCCGTTTGTAGTAGGCGATTTATCGCCAGACGTTATTCTTTCCCAAGCACCTACAATACTATCAGGTGGTTTTTTCTTGGGTAACTTTTTTAAAGTTTTTCATTAGTACCTTACCACCTATCAGTTTTGAAATCTTCAACACAGAGACACGGAGTTACACGGAGTTTCACAGAGAATTGCCCCTTGTAGGTTTTCGCTTCCAACGCCGACAGCAGCAGCGTATTTTTCTAACCACGGCTTTGCCAAAATGCCAACCAATCGGAAAAAGGAACACTAGCACTAGGAATAGATAAACCAGCGGATTGTTGAGTAATCGTATAAAATCAGTTACCCAAGGCATGGTGAGTAATCCATCCAGCCATTGCACTAATGGGCTTAACCAAGAATTGCCGGTAAACTTATCAGATTGGCTTAACGTCGAGGCAGTGATACTGGCAACACCAACGGCCACCATAAACGCTAAAATACTGCCCAAACTGCCCAACCGTTCCGTCCAAACCAATTGCCGGCCCTCAAAATGAAAATGCCAGCGTCGGCGGATACCTTCTAAATAAGTCAGTTCGCCTTCAATATAAGTGATATGATTCTGCAACTTCTGCTGATCAGCGTCAAAACTGTCCAGTAATGGTGTCTCCTGATTGCGTTGCCAAACCACGGCCCATTGGGCCGAATGTTGATCTGCTTCTTGTAATCGCAACGTTAAGTTGCGCTGATGAATTTCAATGGTTTTAATCGCTTGCTGTAATTTGCCCAACAACAACGTCGTCTCCGCATCCAAACCGGCCAGCGTTTGTAATCCCAGCGACAAGTCCTTACTGGATAAACACGGCAACGGTGCTTGATTAAAATGACTGCTTTGTTCACGCAAATACTGGCGCACCAAACTGGCGACTGAATCCATGCGACTGAATTGCCACTGACGAATCAATAAACGAGGCAACACCCGCACCAAAACGGCATCTTCGCCACCCAGCAAAAAGGCCTGCAATTGTTGCGGCCAATCTTCTGCCTCAGGCAACTCACCATGCGCTAACCCATAAATAGCAAACACTGGATTAGCGGCAAAATGCGGAATCGGTGTATCATTTGTCATATCCATCGGCGCCAAATGCGGTATCGCGGCATCGAGCCGCAATTGCCAATGAACAAATTTACGGCGACGCACCGACTCAAACCGCGCAAAACGGGCTGGGGCCGGCATTCGCGCCGCGTCACTGTCTTTAGGTAACTGATGAATAACGCCAAGCAAATCCCGCCCCGGCTTAAACACGACGTGATCTGCCGCGCTACTACCCTGCAATGGCATAGTAATAGTATATGAGTCAAGCTGAGCATCCGCAATTAACAGCGCCACTCCGAGCAACGCTTGAGAACAAAACTCGTTCGCTTGAGCCTCAGAGACTCCATCCTTAGCGAAATGTTCCCGATAAGAACGCTGAACTTGCTCCCAACTCTGTTTGAATTGCACAAGCCATTGCGCCGGCAAACCCGTTTGAGAAGACTCGACAAACGTCTCAGAACGAAACAAGCGTTTATCGTCATCAATTGGAATACCCACCTGACGGAGACTAGGCTTATCTGCCGTCAAAAAACGAGAAGGCTCTGATTGAATGCCATTGTCTAGTTCAACCTGAGTGCGTAACAGATAATAAAAATCGTAGCTTAAACTCATAATAGTGTTCAATTGTTAGTTGTTATAAAAAAAAATTACAAGGATTGTATATAATAAGGGATTTTAGAAACTAATAACTATAAGGATTGTTTATATTAAGGAATTTTAGAAACTAATAACTACAAGGATTGTATATAATAAGGGATTTTAGAAACTAATAACTACAAGGATTCTATATAATAAGGGATTTTAGAAACTAATAACTACAAGGATTGTATATAAAAACGGATTTTTTCGCTAATGACAAATAATGACACAATTCGATAAAATTGAAACTTTCCTTGGAAAATAAAATCGTTCCGAAGAAAGCTATTCTCAAAGCAAATTCAAAGCAAATGCTTTTGAGAAGAAAAAATTGACTGACGTGATTTTATGCACGTGATAACCTTGAATTATCTATATAAGTTTATAAGCGCAGTCTTTCAGTCACCTTTAGGTTCCTGGACGCTTTTAGCCTGGGGATTTATCCCCAGGCTAAGAAGTGCAGAAAAACTCTAGTTACTGGCTTTCAAATTCACCCTTTTCAAAAAAAATGCAAATTTTTCTTGACTTCAGCGCGATAAAAATAAAAGCCGTTGGAAAATACACTCTAATTGAAAGCACGGAGAAATATCTCATGGTAACGGTACTCACCAAAAGTCTTGAACCGATTCCTCAACAATGGACTCATAAAGAGAACTTTAATTTACGTCTTCGCAAGAAGTCCGGAGTCCAAGATTTATCTTGGACGTCCAAAATAAATTTTGGACTCCTATCTTGGACGTCTATTTTGACGAACTAGCCCACTAAAGGCGAGCTATCGCCTACGATGAACCGGCCCACTAAAGGCGAACAATCGCAACATTCTCAACGACTGAGATTTATCACTGTCGGTTCGTTCAAATACTCTAAATTATTGATTTTAAATGAGCATTATTTTTGCAAATGCAAATATCATACACACTGTAAATGATTGAATTTTAAAAACTTCCAAACAATAACCGTGGGTTATCACTTAAACGGGAAGAAATCTTATGATGCCAGGCCCTAACATAATTATTCAATGCCCAAACTCGGATCAGATGGTAAAAAAACCCACCTTGAATTCGGGTAATACTATCGGCGGTAGAGTTTGGAGTGATGGCTACACGTTTTATCCGATGCTACCCCGTTTCCCGGAAATCACGCGATGTGACGATGGGCCCTTTTTCTGGGTTGATGAGGCCAAAGAGGTTGGCAAAATTGATTTTGGGGACGATAACTCAAACGTGCCGGATGAATGGAAACAGGCCAAACGCATTCGCTTTCTGACCGAAGAAGAATACTTGGAGGCCATTGAGAAGGGCATGGGCCGAACTCAAGAGGAAAAATTGCACCTCCGACACCTCGCTTGGTGGGCGGCCAATGATCCGCTGCGAAAAGAATCGGATAATACCGCTCAAAAAAGCCCATTTTTACCAGGCACCAAAGCCAGAAAAAACCTTGAGCAACTGGTAACGGAGTCGTGGCTAAATCAAATACCCATACAATCAAGTTTTTTCAAAAACCTTTATTTTTATCTGAGTAAATTATTTTCACGCTCCAGCCTAAAACGGCTAACCGTCACCGATCCGAACAAGCGCCTAATGAAAGCCGAAGCGTTAAGACAATTAGGCCGATTTGAAGAAGCGTTAACAACACTGCAAGCACCTTTTCCAGAAGACTTGACCAAAGTCGCTGATTGGATGCGTCGCTTGGTAAAGCCGTTGGAAAATACACTCTAATTGAAAGCACGGAGAAATATCTCATGGTAACGGTACTCACCAAAAGTCTTGAACCGATTCCTCAACAATGGACTCATAAAGATAACTTTAATTTACTTGATGATCAAGTTTTTTCGTGCGCCCAAACGCCCAAGGATTGTTATAATAAGTAACTACAAAAATTGTATCTAAAAACGGATAAACTACAAGGATTGTATAAGTAACTACAAAGATTGTATCTAAAAAAGGATTGCATCGAGACGGATTGACAAACTCCAAACACCGGAGCAAACTAATCCCTTCTTATGTACAATCCTTGTAGTTAGTTATTGCCCAAGAAATACGGGTGTGTCCCAGTAGTCCTTTTAGAAGTTTTTATTGATAGGGCCATCAATCAAATAAAATAAATCAAATCGCCAACATGGCCCTAAAAAACCGCCAGGTTTTAGACACATTGACATGGTAAGCCATTAACAAAAGCTTACCAAATCAATTTGAAAACATGGCCCCCAAAATTGCAATCCGGAGTCCAAGATTTATCTTGGACGTCCAAAATAAATTTTGGACTCCTATCATTTAGATAAAGTGTGGTTGATATGTTATTAGATATTGGAATTTTGCTTGGTATTTATCTTGGAGTTAGAACTTATGAAAAATACATCAGCCCGAAAATAGCCATCAAACCCATCAAACCCAAAGCGCTCTCTTTAAAAAAGAGCGCCACAGAAGAGATAAATCTTCAACTGGTCAAAAAGTATCAAGATTCCCTAAAGGAGATCAAGAGCAATGACACCGAAAAACAGCACGATCATTACTTTAAAGCCAGCACCGCTTCTATGGGTTTAGCGGCGATAGGCACTGTTTTTCCGCAGGTTCATCTGTTAAGTATTGGTGCTATTACCTACACCTCATTGCCGGTTCTTAAACAAGCTGAAAAATCACTGGTTAAAGACGGGAAAATTGGACATGATATGCTTTTTGCCGCGTTGATTTCTTTGGCCCTTGCTACCGGCCAGTCTTTGGCCCTAACGGTCGCTATCTTTTTTTACCATATAGGCAGGAAAATGATAGCAAAAACTCAAGATCACTCAAAAAAGATGCTCACCCAGTTGTTTGAGCAACAACCTAACAAGGTATGGGTTTTAAAAAATCAAATTGAGGTTGAAGTCCCATTAGAAACCGTGTCAGTCAATGACATCGTTGTGGTGAACACCGGAGAAGTTGTTCCAATTGACGGCCTTATTGTTGAGGGCATGGCGATGATTGATCAACATACCTTAACCGGTGAATATCAACCGGTCGAAAAAGGGATAGGAGAAAAAGTGTTTGCGGCCACGAGCGTCATCAGTGGTAGAATCAGTGTAAAAGTTGAAAAAACGGGGCTTGATACAACCGTTTCTAAAATCGGTGAACTTTTAAATCGCACCGCCGACTTCAAAACCACTCTCCAGTCAAAAGGAGAAACCTGGGCGGATAAAGTCGCCAAGCCGTTGTTAGGATTAAGCACCCTCGGATTGCCTCTCGTCGGCGCTATCGGTAGCAGCGCTATCCTCAATAGTCGTTTTGGAAACCGTATCCGATTGGCGGCCCCACTGGGCGTACTTAACCATTTCAATTTAGCTTCTCATAAGGGTATTCTCGTCAAAGATGGGCGTGCCCTTGAATGCTTGACTCAAGTGGATACGATACTCTTCGACAAAACCGGTACCCTGACAGAAGAACAACCGGAAGTGGGACAAATCATTGTTTGTGATGATTATCAAACAAATGATCTTCTGGCTTATGCAGCCGCGGCCGAAGGTAAGCTCAGTCATCCCATTGCCAACGCGATTGTCAATAAAGCCAAGGAATCCAACCTCATGTTGCCTGACATACAGGACGCCCAATACCAAATTGGCTTAGGTATCACCGTATTTCTTGAGAAGAAGATTATCAAAGTGGGTAGTCATCGTTTTATGGCAATGGCAAATATTGCCATTCCAAAAAGGATAGAAAAAGCCATGGCGGATTCCCATAGCCAAGGTCATTCCTTGATTATGGTTGCCTTCAATGATGAAATCAAAGGGGCGATTGAAATACAGCCCTCAGTACGCCCGGAAGTGAAATCAATTATCAGTGGTTTACGGCAACGTGGTATCAAACATCTTGCCATTGTGTCAGGCGATCACAAACAACCTACTGAAAAGTTGGCGAACTCTCTGGGTATGGATAACTATTATTATGATGTTATGCCGGAAAACAAAGCGAAAATTGTTGAACAATTGCAGAAAGAAGGTAAAATTGTTTGTTTTATTGGAGATGGGGTTAACGATGCGATTGCCATCAAGAAAGCCAATGTCTCTATTTCGTTAAAGGGAGCGACATCTATTGCGACTGATCTGGCTCAAGTGATTTTTATGGACGGACGCTTGTCCCGATTATGTGAACTGTTTGACATTGCCAAAAGTTTAGAAAAAAATTTGCGACACACGCTTATGATTCTTTTTGTTCCGGTGGCGCTCAATATGGGAGGTGCTTTTCTATTCCACTTCAGTCTAATGACGACAGTGATCACCAATAATATCGCCTTTTTATTTGGCTTAGCTAATACCAAAGTCACTCACCTTCCAACGGAAAAAAAATCCTGAGTGCCGGAACGAAAGTTTGTAGTAGGCAAACTTAGGCGCTGAAGCGCCTACTACAAACTTAGGCGCTGTTAGTTTGGCAGAGTAGTGATACGCGGGCCCTGTTATTGACCTAATTTTTATCAGGTTTTTGGACTATTTGAGGGCCATAATATTTAGAGCGAAGCTCGAAAGTTTGGATGTTTTCAAATTAAGTTATGGCCCTCTGTCGTGCTTCATTATTGATACTTTTTGTAGGTGTTTTGTTGCTTATACTGTCCACCATTACAATTTGCGCTTTGGCCTTTTGAAAAAATCCCCGAGCGAGGTTAGTCACCTTTAGGTGACTTGAGCTTTTAGACAACTGCTTTAGCTGTTGGCTGTTAAATTAAAAAAAAGCGCAATTTATGACGATGCTAAGTATAACTTAATGACAGTGACTGTTTGAAGGCTTGTACCAAACTGTTGACGAGATTTTATTTATGAAAATTGCCGTGGCAAAAGAAACGCGCTATAACGATAAATGGGTTTCACTCGTCCCTGAAATTGTCGAGCGTCTCATTGCATTAGAGACAGAGGTTGTCGTCGAAACGGGTGCTGGTGAAGGTGCGGGTTTCAGTGACGAGGCCTACCGCACCAAAGGTGCCACTATCGCTCACAATAAAACCCATTTGTATCAAGGTGCTAACATCGTTTCATGGCTTAAACGTCCAGAAAACGAGAACGATGAATTACTGCTTATGCCGTCCAGTGCTCTGGTAGTGGGTTTCTTTGATCCATTCAAACCCGATAACCCTCTTCGGCGTTTTGCTAAAAAGGGAGTTACCACCATTTCTTTAGAATTGTTGCCTCATAATAAAGAAACAAAACAGATGGATGCTTTTTCAGTTATGGGAAAATTCGCTGGGCGAATTGCTTATCTGAACGCTCTGAAAACGGTGACATCGACAGCACAACACGCATTGATCGTTCTTATTATTGGTTCAGGTAACGCGGCTATGGCGGCTGCTAAACAGGCACACCAAGACGGCAATAGGATCATTGTTGTTTCAACCAATGATAGCTATCAATCTATTGTTGAAGAACAATTATCGGGTGTGTTTGTATTATTAGCCAATGATTCTCGGCCTATTCTGGCTGAACGTCGGCAACAAGAAAGGTTGCGACAGGTTATCTTGGAACATAAACCTGATATAATTATCAGTACAGCCCGTAGATACGGCCAACCGGCACCCAAGCTGATTACTGAAGCTGAGATTGATGTCATGAAGCCTGGCACGGTGATAGAAGATTTAACAGCGAGTTTGGGTGGAAATACGCCGTTTACTAAGCTTAACCAAGAAGTCAAGCTGAAAAACAACATCATCATCCGTAATAAATCAAATTATCCCTGTCAAGAACCCACTCAAGCCAGTGAATCTTATTCACATTGTCTTTGGGCTTTATTAGAGCATGTCATAACCCGAACTCGTACAGAACCCAATTATAATATTGCCAATGATCCTATCTTGAACAAGGCGGTTGTAACACATCAAGGACAACTTTGCTTTATTCCGGTTAATCTAAAAAATACCGAGAAAGATGTGTGAAAAATATTTTTTTTCTCTCCTATTTTATCCTGAGTCCAATTTGTCCGGAGTCCAAGATTTATCTTGGACGTCCAAAATAAATTTTGGACTCCTTCTGTAGTAGGCGATTTATCGCCTTTTTTGGGTTATTCTAGATCAAACAATAAACCATGAGGTAAAAATAAATGACAGCGCCAAGCGCAAATACAACGGAGGCATCGCTCCAAAACGATTTTATTCGTCAAATCATCGCCGATGATATAAAAGCGAATAAAAATGACGGCCGAGTCGTGACTCGTTTTCCGCCGGAGCCTAATGGCTACTTGCATATTGGTCATGCAAAATCCATTTGCCTCAACTTTGGCATTGCCGCCGAACAAGAGGGCAGACAATGTTATCTCCGCTTTGATGACACCAACCCAAGCAAGGAAAGTGTTGAATATGTGGAGTCGATTAAAACGGATGTCCATTGGCTTGGCTATGACTGGGAAGATCGATTACGCCATTCATCGGATTATTTTGATCAGCTCTATGAGTATGCCGTCGCGTTGATTAAAATGGGCAAAGCCTACGTTTGTAGCTTAACGGCTGAACAAATCAAAGGATATCGCGGCACGTTGCGCGAACAGGGTAAAAATAGCCCGTATCGTGATCGTTCCATTGAGGAAAATATCGACTTGTTTGAACGCATGAAGGCGGGAGAATTTGCCGATGGTGAACAGGTGTTACGGGCTAAAATTGACATGGCTTCACCGAATCTAAACCTGCGGGATCCGACCATTTATCGCATTAAAAAGGTACCGCATCAGATGACGGGCGATAAGTGGTGTATTTATCCGATGTACGACTTTACCCATTGCCTTTCAGATGCAATTGAAGGTATTACCCACTCGCTGTGTACGTTGGAATTTGAAGATCACCGCCCTTTATACGATTGGTTCTTAGACACGTTAAAGACAGCGTGTCATCCACAACAGATTGAATTTGCTCGCTTATCGCTGAATTATACGGTCATGAGTAAGCGGAAATTGCAGGAACTGGTTGAAAATCAGCATGTTAACGGTTGGGATGATCCACGGATGCCAACGCTCAGTGGGATGCGAAGACGGGGTTATACACCAGAAGCCATTAGAGAGTTCTGTGATCGCATTGGTGTTACAAAAAACGACACCCATATTGAAATGGGCGTGTTAGAAAACTGCATTCGCAGTGATTTGGATCCAAAAACAGTCAGAGTGATGGCGGTGTTAAAGCCTTTACGGGTGGTGATTGAAAATTATCCTGAAGGGCAAGTTGAACAGTTAGAGGCTCCGTATCATCCTAATGATGCCAGTATGGGATCGCGTCAAGTGCCATTTTCACGGGTTTTATATCTTGAACAAGACGACTTTCGTGAAGTGCCGCCGAAAAAATTCTTTCGGTTAGCACCGGGGCGGGAGGTGAGATTGCGTTATGCTTATTTTATTACCTGTCAAGCCGTGATCAAAAATGAGCAAGGAGAAATTGTCGAATTGCGCTGCACTTATGATCCAGAAACACGAGGCGGTTCGGCCCCAGACGGGCGTAAAGTCAAGGGTACACTTCATTGGGTTTCTGAGCCTCATGCCATCACGGCTGAGATTCGTCTCTATGATCGTTTGTTTAATCAACCGAATCCTGGTGCCGGTGGGATTGACTTTAAAGCGGCTCTTAATCCTAATTCCATGGAAATTCTTACCAACAGTCAAGTTGAACCCAGTTTGGCTAATGCCGTAGCCGGTATACGTTATCAATTTGAAAGGCAAGGTTATTTTTGTGTTGATAGCGTTGATGGTTTAGAGGGCGCGTTGGTGTTTAATCGTATTGTGACATTGCGCGATTCTTGGGCTAAGATCGAAAAAGCCAACTACAAGGATTCGTTATAATAACGGATTAAAAGCAACTACAGGGATTCGTTATAATAAAGCAACTACAAGGATTCGTTATAATAAAGGATTAAAAACAGCAACTACAAGGATTATTTATAATAAAGGATTAATAAATGCAACTACAGGGATTCGTTATAAAAACGGATAAAGCAACTACAGGGATTCGTTATAAAAACGGATTGAATTAATTGCGGGTATTTTTATCCGTTATAATAATGAACTATGAACTAAAGCGAAGCTAATCCCTGTAGTTGCGGTTTTTAATCCTTTATTAACAATACCGCAAAATTCGGCAGAAAGGCCGCTTTTCATAACGAAAAATCAATAACTTAGGTTCGATTACTGCTTTGCGCTATTGCCTTTATTATAAATAATCCTTGTTTGTTTTTAATCCGTTATTATAACGAATCCCTGTAGTTGCTGTTTTTAATCCGTTATTATAAATAATCCTTGTAGTTGCTGTTTTTAATCCGTTATTATAACGAATCCTTGTAGTTGCTTTATTATAACGAATCCCTGTAGTTGCATTTATTAATCCGTTATTATAAATAATCCTTGTAGTTGCTGTTTTTAATCCGTTATTATAACGAATCCTTGTAGTTGCTTTATTATAACGAATCCTTGTAGTTGCTTTTTAATAACGAATCCCTGTAGTTGCTTTTAATTTAACGAATCAGAACGAAGTAAGATCAATTTATATCAAGACTCAACAAGACCTCATTATGACAAACGACATTTTACAAACCCTCCAAAAAATCGTACACCTTCACGACGGCGTTGCCGAATCTTCCCAACCCAACACACTGAATGTCTTGCTACCAGAAGACGTTGCAGACTCACTAGGCATTAAAGAAGAAGTCACCTTCACCACCACCGCCGATGTCCATGATGGCTATTTTGTCACCTATAATTCTGAAATCCTCAAAAAGTTTGAAACACTACTGGCACAAAAAGGCCAAGTCGCCACTTTTGGTGTCAAATATGAAGGCTACCTAAAAACCACCGGCTTTGAAAAAACCGTCGCCAATGCCTTGACACCCTTAAACGGACTCATTCGGGTACAAGACGCCAAAGCAGAAACAACGCCCTACTGGCTTTGTAATATTGCTTACATTGGGCGGGCTGATGAAAACCGCTTGGGGAAGGTTTCATTTATTATCAATGCACTGACGGGCGTTGCGCCGATAGAGATTGGTGATGCCTTATTATGGGAATTTGACAGAATTGCCGTTGTAGAAGATAATTTTAAACCTACCATGCCCTTTGATATTCTGTCGGGTATGATTGAAAAACTCTCCAACAGTTTGATTGAAAAAAACCTTGACCATTGGCGCAAAAGTTTGCGTCGCAAGCAACAGCGCGATGAGGACAGACTCACCTCTTATTACGGCATCATTATCCAAGAAATTAGAGAAAAAATTAACAAGAAAAACCTACAAGGTGAAGACAAGCAGCGCGAACTTGATCGTATTGAGGCGACCAAACGAGAGTCAAAGCGCAAACAGACGGATATTAGAGAACGATACGCGCTCAAGGTAGAAGCACAATTGCACAGTGCTTTAGTGATTCAATTGCCGACGGTGCATATTCAATGTGAACTAGTGAGAAAAAAGCAGCGGCGGCAAGTGACGGTGATTTGGAATCCGTTTTCCAAGCAGATTGAACCGTTGCGCTGTGAAAAATCAGAAGTGCCAGTTTCCTCGTTCTATCTCTCTGATGATGAAGTGAAAATTATTTCAGCGGAATGTTGGCATTAGGGAACTCGAAAAAATAATCTCCCCATCAGGGAACTCCAGGGGCAACGCCCCTGGCTTTGGGTTTATTTTTCTGAAAATCTATAGAACTACAATTGATGCGAATTAAGGGTTAAATTGAATCTTGTCAATTCAACTGAAGTGGGAAAATAAACGCTAAAATTTTTTCTATAACTTCTCAATTCATAATAATTAATTCAACCCTTAATCCGCATTATTACGATTCATTCAACCCTTAATTCGCATAATTGTTTTTCAATAAACTTGGCCAAGTTTTTCAAACTAACAGGTTTACTCAAATATTCATTGGCACCGGCAGCTAAACACTCTTCTTTGTCCCCGGTCATGGCGAGAGCCGTTAGCGCAATAATAGGCACCGTCTTAAAATCAGCATCGGCACGTAAATATCGAGTTGCTGTTAAACCATCCATGCCCGGCATTTGAATATCCATCAGAACCACATCCGGGCGCTCTTCTTTGGCACGCTCAATCGCCTCCGCTCCATTACGGGCAACAGTAACTCGATATCCTTTAATTTGTAAGTAATCGGAAACAGACTTGATATTGCTCTCGTTGTCTTCTGCCAGCAAAATCAGGGGGGCAGGGTACCCGGTATCTATACGGAGTGTAATCGTTTCAACGGGTTCAACAGTTGCCACTGACGTGCCGCTCAAGCCAGATTCTTGCCAAGGTAATGAAACCGTAAAGCGGCTACCTTTGCCCATTTCGCTTTCGAGTGAAACGCAGCCGCAGTGCATTTCTGTCAAGCGGCGCACCAGTGCCAACCCTAGCCCCGTGCCTTCATAAGCCCGCGCGAGACCACTATCTAGTTGAACAAAGGGTTGAAACATTTTTCTCATATCGGATTCAGAAATGCCAATGCCCGTATCCCAGACAGTAAAATGAGCCACTTCTTGCTCTTTATCGGCGGTAACTTCTAGGCCTGAATCGTTGTTATCGTACCATCAAACTGAGTATAAATTTTAAGCCTTTTATTTGAGGCTAATTGTTTAATAAAACTTAAACTGGTTTGGCAAATGTCTTCCACGGCAATCCATCCAAGTTGCAGTTCCAATTTACCGGCTTCAATCTTGGACAAATCCAAAATATCGTTGATCAAACTCAGTAGGTGATGACCACTTTTTGTAATCTCTCGTATGTAATTGAACTGTTTTTCGTTTAAAGGCCCAAAAGCTTGTTCCTCCAATATTTCTGACAGGGTTAATACGGCATTTAGAGGTGTGCGTAGCTCATGACTCATATTGGCTAGAAACTCATCTTTGAGACGGGCGGCTCTCGCTAATCCGGCATTGGCATGGCTCAATTCAGCAGTTCGCTCTTTGACGCGCTGAGCAAGTGAAGCCCGTTCTTTTCTGAGGGCCTTTTCGGCCCGTTTGCGTTCAGTAATGTCGGTAATAACAGCAAAGCTACCTTTAAAGTGGCCTTCAGCATCAAAAATGGTAGAAGGTGAAAGAATGGTTGGAACTTTCCGCCCATCTTTCCTTGTCCATTCTATCTCGTAAGATGGAGTTTCACCTTGTTGGTGTTTGGTTAATTGTTTTGTGACGATATCTTGATTAACCGCATCAAAATAGCGAGTGATGGGAGAACCAAGCAGTTCTTGTTGTGAATAGCCGAGCATGTCAAAAATTTTGTGATTAATGAAGGTAATCAAACGGTTTTCATCTACGACACAAAGCCCATCGTTCATGGTTTCAATCAACAGACGATATTTCTTCTCACTCTCGTGTAATGCTTGTGTGCGTTCTACGACTTTCTGCTCTAAGGTTTGGTTCAGTTGTCTTAATTCTGTATTGGCTTCTTGATAGCCCCGATGTGTCATTTCAAAAGAGGCTAGACTTTCCTTGAAAAACATTTCAGTGGCGTTAATGATTTGCCAACATTCCTCAAGACTTCTTTGAGGGCACAAAGTCCGGTATAGCACCTCTTGATTAATCTCCACCATATCCAACACGCCCAAACCGTTCTCAAGCGCTTTTCGGCCGATTTCGTTAGCTTTGTGCAAGGCCATTTCGATATCTTGCTGGTCGGTAAAATAGGATTGTAATAAACTAAGGTACTGTTTTAAAATGGTATTTTTCATAATTAACGGAGAGTTGTTCAGAACCTTTAAATCCGTCCAAACTAACGTTTGGACGACTGCCAAACGTTAGTTTGGACGACTGCCAAACTTGGACTCCTGCCGCCATTTTGTCATCGTCACAGTGGTGCCCTGAGTCGTGGAGACAATTTCAAAATCATCCATTAATCTTTTTGCCCCCGGTAAACCTAAACCCAAACCATTCGAGGTTGAATAACCATCCTGTAAGGCTTGGTTAGTATCAACAATGCCCGGTCCTTGATCTTCAGCAATTACCCTAAAACCTTGTTTCTCCGGTTGTTGAACTTTATTAAAACTCACTTGCCCCCGGATGGCATAATTGATGAGATTACGAGCGATTTCAGAAATCGCTGTGGCAATCAACACTTGTTCTGTGCTTGAAAATCCAATTTCCGCGGCCAATTGACGGCCTCGCTGACGGGCAGCAACAATGTCAATATCAGTCCGAATTGAGATTGCGATATCATTTGTCATAAGTGCCTTCCTTTTTTAGATAAGTGTCCAATAAGCCTGCCCCCTTTATAAAAAGCGCCATTGCGATAACCGGGCGCATCTATCGGTTGGGGATGGCCTAGAGTGGTGAAAATTGTGAATTGTGACGAGAACGAAGTAAACGACGTAAACGACGTTAACTAATTGTTAATGAAAAGCTAATCAATAAGTTATTGTTTTTCATAAGAGGAACAAAAGTTGGATCCTGTAATAGCTCCTCGGAACTTGATTTTCACCACCCCAGGCATTCGCCTCATCAATCAAAAAAACATTTGATTCATATCGTCATTTTTCCCAAACCGGCCATAGTAGTGACGTAACTATTGTTTATTCATCATTTTATAAACTAGGACGCTTCGAGGGTTTGATTTCCATTTTAGAATATCATTTTCCGTTCAATTTTTAAACGAGCCCTCAATACCAATTTAGGTGTCTCCCAACCAATAGATACGCCCTGCGATAACCTCTAAAATCATGCTCAACTATACCATAGAAAAAGCCTGCTTGAATACCAACGACAACCATTTCAATGGAGCATACTTTATTATGAGAATAATCAAAAAGTTCCCTCTGTGTACCTCTGTGTACCTCTGAGTTCTCTGTGTTGATAACAAAAAATCCCGTTTTGATGAGCCAACGCAAAAGGCTATATAATAATAAAAAAGTTAGTTCAAACTTTGACGTAGCCCGGCACGAATGGATAAGAGGCCTTGACTAAAGCGGCACAATTAGTCCAAAATTGTTTAGTTTAAGCCTTCTATTTTTCTTGTTTTTTCTTTCATCCACGAAAAGGAAACCACTTTCATGTTAGCTATCAAAAAAGTCGTCCTTTTTAAACACGGTGTCGGTCATTTTGAGCGCGAAGGGCAAATCAGCGGTGATGCGTCTATTGATTTATACTTTCGCGCCTCTGAAATGAACGATGTTCTTAAGTCATTGACGGTGCTGGATTTAACGGGCGGACTCATTACCAGCATCAGTTACGAATCCACCTTGTCTGTTGAAGAACAGTTAAAAGATATTGCCATTCGGCTGCCCGAAAATAACGCCTTAAAGGGATTGTTGTCACAAGTGCAGGGGGCGCGTGTTGCGATTGACGTTGGACAAAAAACGATAACGGGTGTTGTCACTGGCATTGAAACCGTTAAACGTCAAACCGGCGAAATCGTCCTTGACACCACTTATGTCTCGCTCCTGGTTGAAGGTAGGGCACTGCAATCGTTTGATGTCATGGAAGCTAAGCAAATTACGTTGCTGGATGACAATCTGAAAAAAGATTTGCAGCATTTACTTGATGTGCTTATCGCTGCAAAGAAAAAGGACTTGAAGAAATTCACGGTGTTTTTAAAAGGCGAAGGTGAGCGTACTATTAATATTAGTTATATTGTTGCGGCTCCCGTTTGGAAAACGTCTTATCGGTTGCTGTTGAGCGAAGAATCACCCCTGATTCAAGGTTGGGCGGTGGTGGATAACACCCAAGATGAGGATTGGGAAAATGTGTCTTTGTCTCTGGTGGCGGGGTTGCCGGTGTCGTTTATCCATGATCTCTATTCACCCCGCTATCAAAAGCGCCCCGAAGTGCGATCCAAACAAGAAACTGCTTATGCGCCGCCAAAGTCAGAGAAAGCGGTTGCATCAAGGCGTGGCGCTGCTATGGCGAATGATGGGCTTTCCTTCGCTCTTGATGAGGATATTGAGCTTGATCTTTCTGAAGATATTGATCTGTCGCTTGATGAGGCGGTAGCTAAAGCCGCTCCATCAAGAGCGGCGTTGAAAAAAATGGCGCTGGAAAGTTCAGTCCCGATCCAAACACGCACCGTCGATGTGGGAGATTTATTTCAATATGAAATTGAAAACCCGGTGACAGTGCGCCGACAACAATCGGCTTTAGTGCCTATTCTGCAAACCCGTTTTGGCGGAGAACGTGTCGTTGTCTATAACTCAGAAGTACGCTACACCAATCCAATGTCGGCGGTGTTGTTTAAAAACACCACGGGATTGACTTTAGAAAATGGACCGCTGACGGTATTTGAAGACGACGCTTATTTGGGTGAGGCGATGCTCGATACCCTCAAGCCTGACGAAGAACAAATCGTGCCTTATTCGGTAGAACTTGGCTGCATTGTCAGCATCGATCACCGAAGCAATAAGCATGCCGTCCATCAAGTGGCTATTAGATACGGCCACATGTCTATGCTTCACTATGATATTGGGCATAAAACTTATATTATCAATAACAAAACAGAACGTGATCTCGATTTTTTTCTTGAACACCGTTTCAATCGCGGCTGGAACTTGATTGATACGCCGCAACCGGTGGAACGCACGGAACATTTTTACCGTTTCCGCTTTGAGGTTTCCGCCAAGACAACTCAAGAGTTCACCGTCACAGAACGTACTGTGCGTTCTACGAAACATTTACTCAAAAATACTTCTCGAACTACCCTCAAAGGGTGGTTTGAGAATAAATACTTCGACAAGAAAACTTGGCGTGTTTTGGAAGGAGTTGTTCAACTCACCGAAAAAATAACCCAAATTCAGCGCGACATTAGGACGAAAGAAGACGCGATCAAGGCGGTTTTCAAAAATCAAGAGCGAGTGCGCGAAAATCTCCAAGCCCTTGGCAACACGGAAGATGAGCGAGGCTTGCGCGAGCGTTACATTGCCAGTCTTGCCAATGAAGAAGACAAACTGGCAAAATATCAGGCCGAAATTGAGGAATTGAAAGCACAAAAAGACACCACCGAAAAGAATCTCAACACGCAACTCAATACGATTGAGTTTGAAGCGACGCTCTCGTAACGGAAAA
>NBMI01000406.1 GCA_002085445.1 Candidatus Parabeggiatoa sp. nov. 2 | reverse complement strand
ACTTCTCCGGAACACACCCGCTACTGCGCTGGGTGTCATGATCCTATTTCATTGTTCACAGGTGCGAAGAACTCTGGTAATATCACCTTGAGCGTCGAAGGTGCCAACGAAGGTTCATCGTGTATCGTTTGCCATAGCATTGTCCAAACCGATATCCAAGGCAATGGTGATTATACGGTTCGACCGCCGCAACGCTACGTTTATGAATTGGATCAGAGGCCGATGGCAAAGTTTTTAAGCGATTTTCTGATACGCGCCTATCCAGAACACCACCTCCGCTCCTATTCGCGGCCATTATACAAAACACCCGAATTTTGTGGGGCGTGCCATAAGCAGTATATTGACAAAGAAGTCAACACAGACATTGGTAGAATTCAAGGCCAGAACCAGTATGATAGCTGGAAAAACAGTCGCTGGTATCATAAAGACAATCCCGAAAAAACCGTTGCTTGTCGTGAGTGCCACATGCCTTTGGTGGAAGCAAGCCAAGAACCCGCCAAGGGTGATGTTCTCGACTATAACCGCACAGCGGAAGATGGCAAACATCGTAGCCACAGAATGCTTGCAGCTAACCAATACATCCCAACCCTTCAGAACTTAGAAGGCGCGGAGCAACATGTCGCGTTAACTGAAAAATGGCTGCGTGGCGAAATTGAAATTCCTGAAATCGCTGATAAATGGACGACAGGGCCAGTGGTTCGCATGAAAATCCTTGCGCCAAAAACCGTGTTGCCGGGTAAAGAGGTTAATTTCCGAGTGGTTTTGACCAACAATAAAACCGGCCACGATTTTCCGAATGGCCCCCTCGACATGATCGAAAGTTGGGTTGAAGTGACCGTTACAGACGACAGTGGCAAGGTTGTTTATAGTGTGGGCGGCCTCGACGAAAAAACCGACATGGTGACTCAATCCCCCATTATCTTCAAAGCCGATGGCTTTGATCGTCAAGGTAAGCTTATTGACCGCCATAACCTTTGGGACTTAGTCGGAGCGAGTTACAAGCGGGCCCTCTATCCGGGTATGACAGATACCGTCCAAGTTCGCTTTCAATGCCCTTCAATGGCTAGGGGCCGTGTCAGCGGTGATACCTCACAGCCGGGACAACGTACTACCCGGACTTTTTGGATACTGTCTATGGTATTGAGACCAAAACACGATCCCCCATCACGAAAATAAACGAAGTCATGACTAAGATAAAGGTGGAAAAGAATGTCTAAGCCTCTTTTCAGTAAACGGCAGCGTCTCTTGCTCGGTTGGGGAGCCATTTCCGTCGTGGTAGTGCTTGTATTGGCCTACCTCGCCTTTACAGTCAAGCCGCCAGATGATCCTGCTACCCCTTCGGATGATGGCACCGAAGGAATAACCAATCTGTATGGTAGCAAGACTAACATCGTTAAATTCAGCTTTGAAGAGCGGCGAGAAGCGGCGGGGATTAACTTTCACCATTTCCCCGCGACTCGTCGCTCTTTGATGCCAGGGATTGGATAAAGCCAGCTTCGGGCTCGCCGCGGCTTGGGGCGACTATGACAATGATGGCGATCTGGATTTGTATCTCACCAACTATGGCCCCAATCTGTTATATCGAAACAATGGCGATGGCACATTCACCGATGTCACAGCACAAGCTCGGGTTGGCGATTCCGGCTTCAGTGCCGGATGTGGTTGGGGCGACTACGATAACGATGGTGATATCGATCTATATGTAGCCACTTATGTGAAGTTTAAGTATCGTGCCGAAGATGCGGCGATCATTTCCCAACAATACGGTTCAGAGATTCCGTATACCATCAACCCATCTTCCTATCCGCCGGCCAGCAACCGACTGTACCGTAACAATGGCGATGGCACTTTCGCGGAAGTGGCCGAAGCGGCCGGGGTTCTGGCTGCCGACTATCGCGGTGCAATGGGAATGGCGGTGGGCGATTATGAACATGATGGTGATTTTGATCTGTTCGTCACCCATTGGATTGCTCAGGAAAACGCTTTTTTTGAAAATCGGATAGTCGGCGGCTTTAGCGATGAACAAGGCAAACCCCGGTTATTCTTTACGGACGAAGCCGACATGCTTGGGGGCCTCGGCCAGATATCCTTGAACATGGTAGGGTGGGCAACCGGCTTTGCCGATTTCGACAATGACAGCAACCCCGATCTCTGGATAGTCAACGGCCATACCTTGGAAATGGCTGATGACAACACGTTGCTTCAGCCACAGCGAATGCATCTATTTCATCACGAACCGGGCCGAGGCTTTATTGAAGTCGGCCAACAAGCCGCACCCGTTCTCGCCAAACCTGTTGTCGGCCGCGGCGGTGCCCAAGCCGATTACGATGGAGATGGCAAAATAGACATTGCCGTCATGGTACATAGTGGTGTACCCCTCTTGCTCCACAATACCTCAACTGGGGACGGCCATTGGCTCGCCCTGCGCCTACGTCAGAGCGGCGGCAATACCTACGCTCTCGGTGCCCGCGTCACGGTACGCACCGGTGAATTAGTACAAACCGCTCAAGTGGGGGCCGAAGGTTCATACCTTTCTCAACACCACTCTGATCGACACTTTGGTTTAGGCCCAGCAACTCAGATTGATGAACTAACAATTTATTGGCCCGACGGCGCGGTGGAGAAACATCAGGATATCGAATCGGATCGACTGCTGACATTTAAGCATGTTGCTGACTATAGACATTAACGAAGCAATAAACTCTTTGGAGTCCAAAGCTTTAGCTTTGGGCGTCTATTTTTTTGGACTCCAACCAAGCGGTTTTTTTATCAAACCAATGCAATGCGTCAATGCCATAAAATTAAGGAAAAGGCGGCCCGTTTGTAGTAGGCGATTTATCGCCTCACGCAACTAGTCGTCCTTCCTTTCTTCCGTTTGACAGCCGCCGCGGGAGTTGGCAAAAAAGCTTAAAGATTGTGGCATTTTTTAAGTTCCGAGTGCCCGCTTGGGATGGCCCACAAATCACGACGTTAAAAAAAGTGGCAGCTTGAATTTCACACCCCACGCCCATATTAACATTCGGTAGCCGCCGCGGGCGTTAGTTTGGCAGAGTAGTGACACGCGGGCCGGTCATTTAGATATATTTTTTAGGGTTATTTGGACGGTCTTGTTTGGGGGCCATAAAATCATTTGGATGCTTTCAAATTAAGTGATGGCCCCCTGTTGCGCTTACAATTCAATCCCTTATATTTAAGATTTAAGAATATTGCGCTTTCTGAGCCATTATTGGTTAACCGGTTGATTTCACCAACCGCGCATGTTACCGGCATTAATGTGCAGCCGATGCACTTGTTCCGCCAAGCGCCGGGCAAAGGTTTTTTTGAAATCAGCCAACAAACCGCACCCGTCCTCGCCAAACAGTTTGTCGGCCGCGGCGGTGCCCAAGCGCTACACTTAAATAAATAAGAAAGCCAGGGGCGTTGCCCCTTTTTTTAATAACACGCCCCTTAGTTGCTCATAGAAAAGCCCCAACGGGGCGACATTAATATAGCCAGGGGCATCGCCCCTGGAGGAAAACCCTTATTTTCGGACAGAGCTAATATTTCTATTTTATGAAAGGAAAAAAGAATTCTAAAATTTCAGTTGAAAATTCCCCTACAACTGAAGACAAAAAACCAACCTACAACGATATTTATCTACCCATACTTCGTGATGGTTACGATGTTGGTTTTAAACTCATTCTTGGTCCTACTGGGAATGGTAAAACCAGTGCGCTTTATGAAGATCATAATGGGGGAGATGAATTTGTTTTTAATGTCCTACCCAAACTGGGAAAAGCGGGCAGAAAAGCCATATTTACCACCCATAGAAAAAACATCGTCAAAGATGTTGTCAATGGTTGCCAAAATGCCGGCGTTAAATATGTCCATTTGCGGGCCCATGCTGACATTATCAAAGGTATTATCAAGAAGAAAGATGGTGTCCAAAATCTCATCAATGAATTGAGTGATTTGGATTTTTTTAGTTATACCACCAGATGGGTAGGTGGTGGTTATAAAGGTGTTGATGACAAATATATCAAAAAGCAATTTAGGATAATTGCTGATCTGGTCAGTATTGCGAAAAGTGGACGAGATGAGGCGGAAATACGCACTAAATGTGGACAATTATTAAGTATTTTCAGGAGAGCCATTAAGGAATTGTCCAAAGTGCGTCAAGAACGTTATGAGCTTGTTCTAGAAAATCAGCTTGTCCAAGAACTTTTCCCTTTTATTGCCTTCAAGCACGATCCCACTCAAATTGTTTTGTTGGCAACCTTGCAACGATTGGGGCTCCCTTTTTTTGATGGCAAAAATGATCAGACGTTGTATGACTTAAAGGGCTATGTCATTTTTATGGATGAGTTTGATTATCTGCCCACTGCAATGCTGGACAACATTATTGAGGGCAGAAAAAACATTCGTCCTGTCAATTTTGTGTCATTGTTTTGCGAATATTTTGCCGGCAAAAACAATGATCACAAAGTGATGCAAAAAGCCATCGACATTGCGGGAGATTTTGAAAGTGACATGATGAAATTGGGTTTTTCATTTCCCAGAGGTAATACCGAAAAATACAAATTCTCTAATGCGGATGGGCTGTTCAGAAGGGGAGATGATTCAAATTTCGGCTATATCTTTGATGGCGGATATACCGTTTCTTCGGGTGTGTTTTATCTCAGAGATGAAATCAAGTCTGATGGCGAAAAGTCGTTTGTTTTTACTGATAACGATAGCGATGCCTCTTTCTTGTCTTTCTATGATATGGTTAAGTCTTTTGAAAAAATTCATTGAATACAACCATCCCGCAAATCGCCGTCCAAAGATTTCTATCAGGGAATTGCTTGACATCGTTAAACAGGATTATATCCATAATAAAAACAAGATCAAAGAAACGGTTATTAGCGAATTGTTGTTGCCAGAGTCGGTTAAGCCGGTAGAATTTGACAAGGATTCTGTCGAACTGTCTCCGGATTTAAAGAACGCTTTGTTAATTAATGAGAACACCGTTAAACGGGCAGCCAAATGGATTTTGCCAAATCCCAACGATTTACCCCATGATTGGGAAACTTATGTTTTTGCCTATGGTGGTGAAATTCGATTGCATTTTGCTTCCGGCATTTCAGGTGTTATCAATAAACGCCTATCTTCTTATGTCTTGAAAAAAGGCACTGTGATAAAGCTTCGTAAATCCCTCACCCGCGAGAGTGATTTTCAAGCATTGTTGATATATCCCAACATCAGACTGCTAGATTGTGATGACCGATTTTATTCTAATGGTTACAACTACAATCAAATTATAGATGGCTCTAATTTCCACAATCCAAATCTGGTTTATCTCAATAATTACAACATGCCTTCAAAAAGCACAAGAAGAAAGTGCGGATGGTCTTAAAGTCTATATTAATCAAGGCTTTGAGGCAGATGATAAAATGATTGCAGCCATGCTTAAGCAAAAGAAGCTGCTTAGAAAAACCAAGCTGCTGGATAGTGTCAGAGATGCTAAGCCTCTTAATGGCAAAGATGAATGGTCAGAAAAATTGCTCAAGGGTTTGGACTATCTCGGCGCGAATGGCGTGTATCTCTATGGTGATGAAGATGTGAAACAGGGCGTAAAAAAACGTAGGCTGAATAGAGTCTCCAGACATTTTGAGATATTGCGCTGGATATTAGAAGACAGTCAGAGAGAAACTCATCTGGTGTTTACAGAC
>NBMI01000237.1 GCA_002085445.1 Candidatus Parabeggiatoa sp. nov. 2 | reverse complement strand
GTGTTGATGACTGATATCGTGAACAAAACACTGAACATCAGTGGTAATCGCATAAGACGTTTCATGTTATCTTCTTAATGTGTATGGTATAGAAACTAAAAGCCAATCTAGTAGTACAACGAATTGAGAAATGAACGAATTGATTGAAGCTAGTAGTACAACGAATTGGGAAATGAACGAATTGACGGAAGCCGGAATAAATCGGTATTTTCCAAGGGCGCATTTCTGTTTTTTAGCTGACTTTTACTTTACCCCGAAGGGTTGTGGCACTTCCCCAGATAAAACATATCGCGATAAAACATATCGCTCTTAACATCCAACCTCTTCGGGGTTGGCGCATTGAAGATGCCTTTTCCCCAAAATGAGTTGTACTCAGTTAATCCTAATTCGTTTATCCGCGTAATTAGTTGTACTCAGTTAATCCTAATTCGTTTATCCGCGTAATTAGTTGTACTTTTTCCGATATCCTTATAGACGTAATAGAGACAAAAATGTGAGGCACAATTAGCCCGATTTTTCCGCAGGTGCCGTACAAACTAAAGTTTGGACTCTGCCAAAAATCTATATAATTAATATAAGTGTACTTTCGTGTTGATTTCAGTTAACACTAATATATGATGGCGCTTTAAACAAGATTGCATAAGGCTTCACTTTAAAAGCCCTCACATTTTTGCACAAGGATCGTCTATAGCGGAGAGAGCTCATAGAAAAGCCCCAACGGGGCGACATTAATATAGCCAGGGGCATCGCCCCTGGATAGCGACATTAATATAGCCAAGGGCATCGCCCCCCTGGCTTTGGACTTTATTTTTATAATTGGAGTATTTATCATGTCTAACAAAGATGATCAAGATTGGATCGATTTGCTCGCTGGGCAATCTGTGGCTAATGCAGATACTAAAACGGTGCGCGATGCACAAATTTGTCGAGGTGCATTGCTTGCACATGCCAATAAGCTCAAAAATGACGCTGAAATCCCTTATCCTCATATATTGAAAAACGTCTAACAAAGATGATCAAGATTGGATCGATTTGCTCGCTGGGCAATCTGTGGCTAATGCTGATCCTAAAACGGTGCGCGATGCACAAATTTGTCGGGGTGCATTGCTCGCACATGCCAATAAGCTCAAAAATGACGCTGAAATCCCTTATCCTCATATATTGGAAAACGTCTTATCTCGTTTAGAAACTCCGAAACCGGAACCAACGGTTAGGGAAAATTGGTTCCAAAAATTGCGTTCAATGTTTACAAAGCGGATTTCTAACGGAAATTTTATAAATTCAGGCTGGAGTTGGCATGTTGGTTGGGCCTTCGCTGCTGTGTTAGTGTTGGCAGTGAGCTTAACATTCGTATTCATGCAACCGCCCGCGCCTGAAAGTCCGCTCGATAAAAGTTATCAAGCTTTTTATGCCCAGAAAACAGGAGAAATGGAAAATAAATGGCGTGATTTTCAATTTCGATGGGAAGGAGAGGCCGATAATGTGTTTGCATTTGGGCCCACCGCGCAACCTTCGCCAGCGGCTAAGGCTTTTGGGGCCGGTTTGTTGATCGGTAGAGAGGCCTTACTCGGAAAAAGTGAAATCGCACTGCCTACGCTACTTTTGCCACCCGCCGCTGAGGAGAGTTGGCTCAAAACCGAGTGGAAACCTTATTTTGAATTAGGCCGTTGGACAGTGTTGTTGTGGACGGCCTCACAATTTCGGCGTAATCTGCCCTTAACATTTTGGGATGAACAGAGAGAGATTTTTTCTCAGTTGAAAGCGGCGTTTGTGGCACGCTCGGAGACTGACAATGATGCAAAAAAAGTGCTATCTCAACTTGAAAACAAGATTGAACCGCACTTGGCAAAGTTGCCTACGGATGGTAAAAGGGCTTTGCGTATCAATTTGAAAAAAATGATGTTTTTTTTGGCACCGCGTAGCCCAAACCTGGAGTACAAACTTTAGTTTGTTCGGCCCAAACTAAAGTTGGCCGGCTCTGCTAATCTATTCAGTGCCCTTTAGGGTACTTTCGCTTTCAGACAACTGCTTTAGCTGTTGGCTGCCAAATTAGTTTTCTGACAATCTATATTTTAAGGAAGTACAATGATACATTTACGGTGGTTATCAACTTTTATGTTACCCGTGTTGTTCGGCTTAATTGTTTTGCCATTCAACACGTTGGCAAATCCTGAAGACGATGTGCAATTTTACTTTGATAATTATGGACGTGCCGATTCTAATGATAAATGGGTTCGCCGAGTTCATAAAATCTTTGATAAAGTCAAATCGGTGGCAGATAAAAGACATCATCGGTTGCCACAACTTGCCATTGTTGCGGGTTTTAATAGTCCAGACGATCCTTTAGCAGTGGCTTTGCCAGATGGGCATATTGTGCTATCGAAAAAGGCGCTTGACATTATTTATAAAAATGTCTCGTTAGTCCATGGCGATACTCGTGCCGCTTTTGTGTTGGGGCATGAATTGGCACATCTTGCTAATGATGATGCTTGGCATCGGGAATTTTTAAGTGTGGTGAGAAAGACTCGCTCGTTCCGTCAATTAGCCAAAAGTTACCGTGAAAGTAAGGGCATCGATGCAGAAATTGAGGCCGATGATCATGGTTTTATCTACGCGGCTATGGCCGGATATCCGGTGGACAAACTCTTGGCGGAAGAACCGAATTTCTTTGTTTCTTGGGAACAGCAAACGTTTAGGAGGCTGAATGATACGCATCCTCGCCCTGAAGTTCGGGGCAACCTGTTGCGGGCGCGTTTGCAAGCGTTATTAGAAATTTTGCCCTATTTTCATTTTGGAGTACGTCTAATTCATTTCGATAGATGTGACGACAGTGTGTACTTTCTGAGGGAATTTCTAAAAAACTTTCCGGGGCGTGAAGTCTATAACAATTTGGGAATTTGTGAGTTACAAAGAGCGCGAAAAGCATTGGGCAAAGAGGCCTATTTATATTGGCTACCGTCGGTGCTAGATGTCACGACAAAAGCAGAGGATTTGTCCTTGCCTTATGCCGCAAAAGGCGAAAGAAACGCATTAGCCGAGAGATTTTTAAAAAATGCCCAAGAATATTTTGAGTGGGCATTGGATATGGAGCCTTCATATATGCCCGCTAACGTTAATTTAGCGATTACGGCGCTTCATCTGGGAGAAATTTATAAGGCGCGTGCCGCTATAGAAAAAGCACGTCAATTAGCCCCGGATGATTTGGACATTCAAGGAATACGGGCAGTGATTATGTACGAAGAAGGTGAGCAATCGCCGTATGTGGATATGTGGCCTTATGTTATCCAACAATTGGGCCAAATCACCCCCCAAAAGACCCCTTTAGCAAAGAGGGCTAGGGGTGAATTGTCTCCGCATGCGCCGCTGAGTGTTCTCTATAACACGGCTCGACTCTTGGAACGAAGAAAGCGCACAGGGGCCGATAAAATTTGGCAACGGTTAGCTCGACAACTGGCCTATTTACCGGTTCCTATTCGGCGCATCGTCTGTGAAAAAACGCCTTGTCCACAACAGTCGCGGCAAAACTCTCCTAAAGCCACTTGGGATTTACCGGTTAAACTGGGAATTGAAACAGGTTACAATAAAACGTTGCGTCAATGGCAAGAAAGCCCGGTTAGGTTGTATGATCTATATGAGCAAATTTATCGGCATCCTGAAGGTAGTGCTGAAGTTTTAGCGTTGATGGAGCTGGTGGAAATGGTGGTGCTCAAAAAACTTGATGGTCTTACTATCAATGAGTTGCCTGATTATTGTGGACAGCCTTTACGTCAATGTGGTGTGGTGAATGGGATGTTATGGACTTGTAATAATAACTGGGCTGCGTTGGTTGTTGGTGAGAAAGTTAAGGAAGTTTGGGTAGTTAGTACAACGGATTGAGTACAACTAATTATGCTTAGTACAACGGATGACGCTTAGTACAACGAATGACGCTTAGTACAACGGATTACGCTTAGTACAACGAATTACGCGGATAAACGAATTGGTAGTCGCTCGGTTTTTGATAGGAGGATTATCAATCGGCGGATTTTAATTCTGATAAAGCAATATAAGCGTTCCGCCACTGCGTTTCGTTGTACTTACTTAATTAATTCGTTAATCCGCGTAAGTAGGAGCTGTTCTACAGGATTTAACTTTTTCTCATTTCTCAAAGGCGGTTGTTCCAATAATGAGATATCTATCGGGTAGGTGGTGGTAATGACTTGAATAATGTTCTCTCCGATCTCATTCATTGGCAAAACCACTTCCGTCATCAGTTCTCGTTTTTCTTCGGCTTTGATACGGGCTGATTCCATTCGTTCGTAGGGATCAGGAAAAATAGCGTAAATCGCATCATTGGGGCTGATATTAATCAGATAGCAGTAATAATCCTGTTTAGATTGATTATGCAAGCTAAAAGTAACAAGAACCTCTTTGCTCAGTTCCTCAATATCAGATAAAGGATAAGGCCCCGTTTTGCGATGCCATCCTAAACCATAATCAGATAACAGCACACAATTGGCTCCGTTCCGACAAGTGCTCACCGGACTTAACAGATAAGTTTGCACGGCCACCGGTAACGTGCGGCCGCGATGGCTTTGAAGTGCTTTAAGTTCACGGACACGGGCCATTTGTTTCAAAATGCGTTGGAGCAATTTAACCGCTTCTGTTGGGTTATAAAATTGAATTTTAATGTCTTTTTTGAATAAGCGCTGTTCTGCTGTCAGTATCCATAATTCCGGTGGTTGATCAGGGAAGGATTTTGGCAAGGCTTCGCTAGGCGAAGCATAGAGTTGTTGCCCGTCTTGACGCTTGGGGCGCAAGAGCTGCAAACGTAGATCGATATCAGACGGATCATTGCTAAGCCGGTAAGCGGAAAGTGGTTGCGTACCATAAGCGTTGGGCTGAAATGCCGCTCGAATCGCTTGCAATAAGGGCCTATCTTTTCCATTAGGAAAATCGGCTTCTAAGTACACCTTGATGGGCGTAAAATGGTAAGCATGGTTTTCTTCTACCAGCAAGTCACCTAGTTGGAAACTGCCTTTGGGTTTGGGCCTACCATAACTGACGAATGGTGTCACCTTGGTAATCGTCAAGCGGGGTAAAGTTTGTGGATTGGACTCTGTGGGCCTATATAAGCGATAGACAGAGCCTTTGGTAACGCCAGCGGTAGAACCTGCTTGAATGCCTACCCAGCTTTTAGAGGCGAGAAGGACTGGAACCGTCGGCGGTAACGGTGTAAAGTCACCACCCAATACCCGTTTGCGACGATCACCTTCTATCTGTGGTTGCTGCATATAGGGCCGCTGTGCGATGCCACGCGCTATTGTCACTTGGGCATAAGTCCGCTTAAAAACATCATTCCAAGTCTCACCCGCTTGCGCTTTCTGTAAATTATGCACCCAATGCCAAGTGAATAGTCCATAAGGAAGACTCCCTTTTTTCAGGTTGTCAATGGCCGATTCATTGTCTCGTGCGGCACCTACACGAATACCACGAGAGGTTGTCAGTTGGGAGTAGGGGCGTTTACCTAACAAATGGGGGCGTTTATCCTCTTCTACCGCCCGAACCAGTGCTTCACCTCGCCGGACAGCACGGCTCACGGTGGCCGAGTGACAAGAATCCGAGACAAATACCACTTTTTCTGTTTTGGCATACAACGCGGCCAACCAAGCGTTGATTTCATCATCTAACACGTCGTAGTTGTCTTTATGCGCCTCGTTACTGGAGCGAGCGCCGTAAGATACCCAAGTTTGGTCTTTGCCGTTTTTTTCATCACCGTTTAAATCGGCGGTTTGCGAACCATGGCCGGAATAATGGATATAGACAAAATCATCGGCTTGAACTCGTTTAATCAGTGCCTTAAAGGCCTTTTCAATGCCGGTGTGAGTGGCTTGGGCATCTAACAGAATCGTCAAATTGTCTTCTGAGAAGCCAAACCGTTCACGTAGTACGCCTTTCGTTAATTCGATGTCGTTGGGCGGCCCTTTGAGCGAGTTGAAAGGCGTCTTGCTATAGTCTTGGATACCAATAAGCAAGGCATGTTTGCCCGCCGCGAGGGCGGTTGTTGGTATGAACTGGACTACGAGTGTGATGAGTAACAGATTGATTTTAAAGTGATTCATAAGCATAACGTTAATGGCTCCTGCTTCCAGGGGCGGGGCTAACCTAGGGGCGGTGCCCCTGGCTTTATTAATTCGCCCCGTTGGGGCTAACCCAGGTAGGTACCAATGCCATTAAGTTAAGGGCAACCACAAGGGATTGCCCCTACTACAAATCGTCATGTCGTGTAGGGGCAATCCTTTATGGTTGCCCTCACCGAAAAGCTTAACTTAATGGCATTGAGGTAGGTACACTGGCTTTATTAATTCGCCCCGTTGGGGCTAACCCAGGTAGGTACACTGGCTTTATTAATCTCGCCCCGTTGGGGCTTCCAGGGGCAACGCCCCTAGGGGCACCGGAAAACTAATTAGCAAGGAGTCATTGATAAATCTTGGACGTCACTGCTGAGCTTTTTAATCCGTTATTATAACGAATCCTTGTAGTTTAGCAGGAGGGCCAGACTTTGATTTGAAAACTTCCAAAATGTTTTATGGCCCCCAAAAACTACAAGGATTGCATTAAAGCCAAGAAAACTAATGGCAGGAGTCCAAGATTTATCTTGGCAGGAGTCCAAGATTTATCTTGGATGTCACTCTTTTTAATCCGTTATTCTAACGAATCCTTGTAGTTTTATATACAATCCTTGTATTATTATTTGGGCACACGAAAAAACTTGCTCATCGAGTAATAAGGAATTTTAGAAACCAAAAGTGGGCCATGTTGTCGAATTAATAGGTATGAGTTTTTCTCGTTCAAATTAATTTGACTTAAGATGGAACACTTAGGCGCTAAAGCGCCTTCTACAAACTTAGGCGCTAAACAAATACGACTAACTTGGGCGCTAAACAAATACGACTAACTTGGGCGCTCACGTTATTAGATGGGCGACAGATTTCTCGCAATGCTTACATGTACATGACAAAAGCGCAAATGTCAAGTATAAATAACCTGACAGGTTTCCAAAACGTTTCCAAAACCTGTCAGATTTTACCCTAACGAAAAAACTTGTCAGGTTTATACCAGTCTGTCAAATTTATCAACAAAAAGTTATTCTATTTTGGTGAATACAATCTTCCTATCTTCCAAAGATAAAGCATAAACTTCTTCGCCCTTTGTTAAAAAAGTTGTTTGCGGTTTTTTCTTCAGGGATGGATTCGGGTAGGAATAACCGGCAAAACCAGACTCAACAAACGGTTCTTTTTTCAGTTCAGTTTGATTAACCAATTTGTGGTAATCCTCTTTAACGATACCCAGTACATAAATGGTGTATAACTTATTGTCCCTAATATCCATGATATCTTCGCTACTGAGTTGTTCAGGATTCTCATATTCTTGATAAGTTTCAATTTGAAGTTCAAGAGCACTGATAATGGTACGAAGTGCTTTAGCATCTGTTTCTATCATTTTGTTCTCCTTTGTTATCATTTATCCAACCACATCTCAATCAAGGGTAAGCCTTTTCGTAGACTCTTTCAATCATTAGCCAGTTTAGCATGTTCAGCCAGAATGTCTAACAATCTTTTAAACTCGACAAGGGGCATGTCAGATTTTGCTTTAATAGAATAGTGAGTGGCATCAAATCTTTGATTCTAGTTATCTTTAGTCACTACTAAACCATCAGGCAACGGTGTTTTCTCCGGTATAATCCAAAATTCGCCACTTAACGCCACTTTTCTATCAAACGTAGACAAACCACCGCTGTGGCAGTTTACAAATTTAACAGTTTCTAAACCGGTTTGGACATCATAAGTTTCTATATCAATAGGCGTTTCTCCAATAACACGTCCATTGATAATGATTTTTCGCCTTTCTACTCTCGGCTCCAGTATGCGTTGATTTTTTCTAACCGCACGCCATAGATCGACAGGAATAAGACTCGAAACACCAGTAGGTGCATATAAATATTTTAGTATTTGTTGAGGCATAATTGTGTTAAATGACTTGATTGATTGACAAAAATTTTTGTACAGGACATTTTTTATGTCAATTAATAATTAATTGATTTTAGTACGGGCTTTAAAATGGAGCCATGCAAACAATATTCAAGATAAATTTGTGTGCCGGCGGTGAATTCTAAACGGAGATTGAATTGTTCCAAAGGCTTGACAGCTTGAATACGTACCATGCGTCTTATGACAATTTCTCCGTTTTAATTTTAATAAGGCATTCAACCGCGTATCCTGACAGATACATCGCGCTACGCCACCTGCCGGCGTTCAATAGAGCGCGTGCATCGTCTAACCGATGTTTGCTGGCTTTTGATTGTTCACTTATACCGCCGTATAAATCGTATGACATTTTAGCTATTTACTCAATGCTTTAGCTGATTGATGCTAGGGGCGCGGCCCGTTTCATTTTGCTTTATCAAAAAGTTTGTTCCCATCTTGAGTATACAAGCCTTGTCCACCCAATTTGACATGCGTCTTCGCCAGTCAAAAAACCTAAGTTGTACTTACTTCTTGCAGTTGATGGCCCACAAATCCGGTTATTAACCTATTAATGCTAAGGGTTTAATCTAGGCGCTAAAGCGCCTACTAGAAGCTTATTCATAAGTTGTACTTACTTCTTGCAGTTGATGGCCCACAAATCCGGTTATTAACCTATTAATGCTAAGGGTTTAATCTAGGCGCTAAAGCGCCTACTACAAGCTTATTCATTTTTAAGAAATCCGATTTTTTTAAAAATCGGATTTCTAACATAAATAAAAAACACCATAGCAATGGCAAAGGAACAACACAAAAACGCCGAATTTTGGTTTAAGAGAGAACCCCATCCTGAGGTTCGACAGTATATTGAAAACAAAAGCGGAAAAGTCATTGTTTGGAATAAGGAGTAAGTGAAAATGGCTTATTACTATTCACTACGAGGTTGGCTTGAAATTGAGCCAGAAAATTTTTTAAAGACACTCAATACACTCAAATCGCTTCATAAGCAATACGAAAGGAAAACTAATTAGCCAATTATGCTAAAATAATAAAAACACAGACTATTATCAGTAACCACCCTGTAATGTCAAGGAATAAATCGTACCTCTTTCCCTTTTTGAGTTCTTTTTTCAGCTTTTGTTCCGTCAAATGGTTGATAACTTTATTAGGTTGATCCACGAATTTAAAAAATTCCGCTTGAAGCGGTAATGGATTTTCAAACAGGGTGAGTTTGTCGAGGTGGGATAATTTGTAACATTCAATCGGCAGTTCTATCAGTTGATTATCGCTCAGGTAGAGTCGCTTGAGGTTTGACAAGTTGGAAATTTCTGGCGGCAAAGCCGTTAGTCGATTGTTGTTGAGGTATAACATTTCAAGGTTAGACAATTTGCCAATCTGACGCGGTAATTTTGTCAGTTGATTGTCATTGAGAATTAATACCCGAAGTTGGGGTAATTTGGAGATTTTAGCCGGCAACACAGTCAATTGATTGCTGTCGAGATAGAGTGCTTCAAGGTGAGACAATTTGGAGATTTGAGACGGCAAAGTCGCTAATTGATTGTTACTCAGATATAAGAATTTTAGGTTAGGCAATTGACAGATTGCCGGGGGAAACTCGGTTAATTGATTGCCGCTGAGGTATAGCACTTTGAGCTTGGACAGTTTGGCAATTTGCGGTGCTAAAGTCGTTAATTGATTGCCGCTGAGTCCTAACTCTTCAAGGTGATCTAATTCAAATAGCTCAGGTGGTAAGGTAGTAAGCTCCTGATTAAAGAAATGAAGAACTGTTACCTTGTCTTGGGCCGCTTGTTCAATAGTTTCAAGTAATTCTTGGTTATTCATATAAAAAACCGTTTTGGTTATACACACGGACAGAGAGAGCTCCAGGGGCTCCAGGGGCGTTGCCCCTGGCTTTAATAATACGCCCCTTCAGGGCTAATAAATACGCCCCTTCAGGGCTAATAGAAATTCTAAAGTCAGCCCCAACGGGGCGACATTAATATAGCCAGGGGCAACGCCCCTGGAAACAACACCTTACGCCGGCTGTTTGCGTAGCAAGTAATTCAATATCGGCGGTGTCAGCAACGTGGTTAAAATCACCATGATGATGATTACCGAAAACATTTCTTCAGTCACCACCCCAAGCTGCTTGCCTATCATGGCAAAAATCAGCCCGACTTCGCCGCGGGGTGCCATTCCCCAGCCGACGATATATTTATTAACCGGCCCTGCCACCACGCCGGCAACCAATTTGCCGATAAATGCCACAACCGTAATCGCCAAAGCAATGCCTAATACGGTCGGATCAAATAACGTTTCCAAATCGACTTGCATTCCAACGAATATGAAAAACAGCGGAACCAAAAAATGTCCCAAAGGGGCCACCAATTCGTCCAGATGATGGGCCGTATTATGGCTCAAAACGCTTTTCACGTTTTGCTGGGTTTCGTTGTCGGCGTTTTTCACCGCTTCTTCTATTTCTTTATTAATAGTGGGTTTTTCAAAATCTTCAAAGTAAACATGCTCTAGCATTAAGCCCGCCGCAAAAGCACCCACGATGGGAGCAAGCCCTGCCAAATAAGCAAGATAAGCGAAAATAAGGCAAAAGCTGATGGCAATGGTAAACATCATGCCCGTGCCGGCATGAATACGAGAAAATCCTTTTCCTATCCAAGGTGCCAGCCATCGTCCTAAAAAGATGGCGCCGACGAGAAACAACAGGGCTTTTAATGTTATCAAGCCTATTGAGCCGAGACTGACAGCGCCAGTGGTAACAATTGCAGAAACGACGGCCAAAATAATCAAGCCCATCACATCATCAATCACGGCTGCGCCCAACACAATTTGGGCTTCCCGCGTTTGCAGTTTGCCCAAATCACGAAAGACGCGCCCGGTGATGCCAACGGAGGTTGCCGTGAGGGTTGCCCCTAAAAATAAATAGGCATTTGAGGAAAGGCCCGGCATCAGCCAGGGGCCTACCACGTAAGTGCCCAGTACGAAAGGCGCTATGACACCAATAACGGCAACCCAAAAGGCTCGCCACCCCACTTTACGCATTTCGTCGATTTTGGACTCTAATCCAATTTGAAAGAGTAGAATAACGACACCTAATTCGGCAAGAAATTCAATGACTTTGTCGTGCTTAACTGACTCGAATACGCCTATGCCGACGAGGACAAGATTTCCCAATATAACGCCCATCACCAATTCGCCCAGCACTGCTGGCTGCCCCCATCTTTCAATCAAACTGGAAGCTTTTGCCAGCAAGAGCAGAACGGCGATCCATAAAAAACCAATTGCTATTTTTCCGCTACCGCCGCTGGCGTACGCCAATGGTGCAAGTAGCAGTGAGAGAAATACAACCCATCTCCATTGAAAACGGCTGTGAGGGTGACGGCGTTTGGTTAACGTCATTTACAATCTCCTAAAATAAATAAATGTGAAAATTCCAAAGCTGAAGCTTTGGACTCAAAATTCCAAATTGGAGTCCAAATTGGAGTCCAAACCTTTAGGTTTGGACAAATAATATCTGATCAATCAAATCACATAAACAGTGAATCACTAATAAGTGAACTTCCTGAATACGTGCTGTTGATTTGCTGGGCACACGAATTTCTACATCTGATTCCTTTAGTTGACGCGCTACTTTACCACCTTCTCGCCCAGTCAGCGAGACGATTAGCATGTTTTGGGCATGTGCCGCTTCAATCGCTTTGAGGACATTAGCCGAATTACCACTGGTACTGATTGCCAGCAACACATCGCCAGCTTTCCCTAACGCATTAATTTGCCTAGAAAAGATATTTTCAAACGCATAGTCATTAGCAATCGAAGTCAAAGCGGAAGAGTCGGTGGTTAAGGCGATGGCAGATAGTGCTCGCCGTTCTTTTTCAAAACGATTAATCATTTCTGAGGAAAAATGCTGAGCTTGTTCTGCTGAACCGCCGTTACCACAACTGAGAATTGTACGCTGTTGCTGTAAACACCTCGCCATCACCTGCCCCGCGCGGACAATAGGGGGCGCTAAACTGGGCATGGCTTGGATTTGAAGTTCGATACTCGCGGAAAAGTGCTGACTAACGCGACTTACTAAATCCATGCTTGATTCCTTATTTTTGGGAATGGGTAATGGGTAATTGGCAATGGGTAATTGGTAATGACTTAGACATGCGAATTAAAAATGAAAAATGAAAAATGAAGAATGAAAAATGAACAAAGACTTATACCGCTTAAGTATTTATTTTTAAAAACAATCGCGTCGGCAAAAGTTTCGCAGAGCGAATTTTGCCGACGCGTTTAAACATTAATCATTAATCATTAATCATTAATCATTAATCATTAATCATTAATCATTAATCATTAACCATTAAATTTCCCACTGCCAAGCATGGGCGATGATGGTTGCTAAGTCGGCGTACTGAAGTTGCCAGCCTAACATGGTTTGCGCCAATTTTGAATTGGCAACTAAGCGAGCCGGATCACCCGCACGTCGTTTTCCCATAACAACAGGGATGGGTTGTTCAGTGACTTCTCTAGCAACATCAATGACTTGTTTGACTGAGAAACCGGCCCCATTGCCGAGATTGTATGCGGCACTCTCCGCCCCGCCCAACAATTGTTCTAGGGCTAATAAATGTGCCTGACATAAATCATTGATATGTATATAATCGCGAATACAAGTGCCGTCGGGAGTATCGTAGTCTTGCCCATAAACGGTGATAGATTCACGCCGTTTTGAGGCCGCTTGTAAAACCAACGGAATCAGGTGCGTTTCAGGAACATGGCGCTCACCGAGTTCTCCTCGGGTGCTTTGGATGTTGCTCATCAAGGGGTACGTATTGAGGTTCACCGAAAATAGCGGCCGTAGAGGAAAAAATAAAGGCCTTCACTTGGTGAGCTACCATCGCATCCAGTAAATTTAAGGTAGCGGCAACATTATTTTGATAATACTTGCCGGGGTTTTGCACCGATTCACCGACTTGTATAAATGAGGCAAAGTGCATTACGCCGTCAAACGCATAGCCAGCAAAAAGGCGATCTAATCCTTGACTATCAGCAGTATCGCCAAACACAAAATCGCCACCTAAGACGGCATCTCGATATCCGCCGGAGAGATTGTCCAATGTAACGACATGATAACCGGCAGCAAGCAGCATTTTAACCATCTGAGAACCGATATAGCCGGCACCACCAACGACAAGAATGGTTTTCATAGTAATTGGGAATGGGGAATTGGTAATTGGTAATTATGGTGGGAGGATTGGAAGATATAGTCGGCTCAAAAATATTGATAACTATTGATATTGGTTGGACATTATTTTGTAAAAAAAATGGACTCTCAAGCATTAGGGATGCCGCTGAAAATAATATACGCAAATCGATCCGGCGTTTTTTCAAAAGACTTGGTGTCTCAAAACGATTATTGCGTAAGTTATTTGTTGCCACGTCCCTTAATGTTACCCTAAGCTTTCATTAGGCGAGGGGATAATGGGTTGATTGCTCCCTTATTCATAATTGTTGAAAGACATACTCCCGGAAAGTATGTATATCAATAGTTATCAATAGAATTGCTATCTGGTGCAGCGTCTAGCACAAAATTATTAATCAAGCTAAATATGATGCGCTAAATGAAATTGCCAAACGGTGCGGAACAATTCGCACAGAAATTTGGCGAAGTTATGGTTCTATTGGTGGGCTTGGTGCTAAGTTCCGTCCGGTACGTGATGGGTGGATTGCTGAGGGACTTATAAAAAACTTACCGCAAAGAATATGGCGAGCCACGTTATCTGATAGTCTGGATGATATAAAAGCTAACCGCGAAGCCGCAAAAGGAAAAGTCGTTCGTCATATTTTTAGAAATATTGATGATAAGGATAAGCGTAAAGAGTTATTAAAAAAATTAAAAAATGATTCTGTTTGGATTAATGACTCGTATTTGCGCCGATTAATGCGTCAGTATTGGAAACATGGTAAAAATCACACTTTTAATCAAATTGTCTTGGAACCTGGCAGCTATAAGTGTTTTTCGCATAATGGGAAAAATTATATTGAAGTCATTAGCTTAAAAAGAGGATCGCGCATTGCGATTCCTGTCGGAACCAATTATTCCATAACCGGACAAATTAGGTTAATTCTGCGCGAAGGTCAAGTTGAAATTCATTACGCGATAGATAACAGCGGTGAGAGAGCTTGCGGTACTATCGAACTTGGTATCGATAAAGGCTATACAGAAGCTTTTGTTGATTCTGAAGGTGAGTTTTATGGTAAAGGTTTGGGCGAAGTTTTATCAAAAGAATCCGATTCGTTGAAAAAAAAATACCAAAGGCGCAATAAGATCAAAGCCGTTTTGGAGAAACTTGAACAAAAAAATCCAAAAAAAGCTCAAAATATTAGAAAGAATAACTTAGGAAGAAAGAAACTTAACAGACGATCACGACGACATCAAGCTAAGGTAAAAACGATTGTTTTTACTGCAGTTAATCAAGTTGTTAA
>NBMI01000236.1 GCA_002085445.1 Candidatus Parabeggiatoa sp. nov. 2 | reverse complement strand
ACCCTAATTTTTATACGTCAATAACCCAAGATTTGTGGGCCATATGCTGGAACGAATCATTACAACTAATGGGTTTTGTTTTTAACTAATTGACAGTCAAGTCATTATAACTAACTAATTGCAACTACAAGGATTCGATAACAGCAACTACAGGGATTCGACAAAAGCAACTACAAGGATTCGTTATAATAACGGATAAAAAATCCGCGGCATTACTCAATCCTTGTAGATATAAGCAGGGATAAGAAAATCCTGGATAAAAAATAACTCAGTCAAATCCTTACAACACGAAAACCAACCAGGTTACGCTGAAACCGCCAGTCAAAGCGAAAGGATACCCGCGCAGCCCTCGGTTTGCTATCCCAAGAACCGCCCCGAAATACCTTTTGCCCCACATAATCTTTACTTAAACAACGTTGCTCTCTACCACTATAGGTTGGCTCGTAGGCGGAACAAGTCCATTCCCAAACGCTCCCAACTGTATCATATAAGCCAAAAAGATTGGGCAGAAATGAACCCACCGGCGCCGTTTGTTTGCCACTGAATTGACTACCGCTGTTTCGACAATTAGCCTTATTAATACCAAGCTCATTACCCCACCAATAATCCGTCTCCGTGCCAGCACGGGCCGCGTATTCCCATTGAGCCTCGGTAGGAAGACGATATTGTTGCCCAGTTTGTTGGCTTAACCATTCCGTGTAAGCGATTGCGTCTTCCCAACTGACATTAATCACCGGCCGATTATCACGCCCCCAACCTTCATCATCGGGCTTTTCTCGACCCGTCGCTTCAACAAAGCTATCGTACTCGGCAAACGTGATGGTATAACGCCCTATGGCAAAGCTTTCCACCGATACCTCATGCACCGGTTGTTCATTCTCAATGCCAGTGCCCTGAATATCGCCCATCAGAAACTGTCCGGCCGGAATAACGACCATTTCTGGGCCCAAACTGCCATCTTGTAAGCGATCTTGGATAATATTGTTGGCTTCTTCTTGCGGTGACTCAAGTTGTTCTTGCTTGCCAAAAGCTTTTTTGACACTACCCCAAAATGAACTTTTGGCCCGTGTTGGCTCAGTTCGCTTCTTTCGCGCTTGTTCTTCAGCCTTTTTTCTTGGTGTTTCAGCAGCCCGTTTAACGATTTCTGTAGGTTGCGCTTTCTCTTGAGCCGGTTGTTTCTCTTTAGGTTTAGGTTTAGCAATGGCAGCGGGTTTTCTTGGCGCGTCTAACAGAGGTTTTTTGCCAACCTTTTTCAGCAAATTCGCTAACAACGCAATAATGGCTTGCGTATCAGGCCGTTTATCAGGATCATGTTCTAAACAATCTAACAGAAAAAACTGTAATTCAGGCAAATCAGGCAATTTGCGAGGATGTGGAAAACGGGGACTTTCGTTGGTTAATAACCGGTATAAACTGGCCCCAAACGCAAAAACATCGCTTTTCGCGCCCGGCTTCCCATACTGCGTTTCGCCCTGTTGCTCCGGCGGTGCATAGTCAAGCGTCCCAAAAATCGTTTCTGCTAATAAACTCTTACCGCTATGACTTTGCGTCACGGCCGCTTGTTGTTTCAAAGAGGTGGCCGCTCGCGCTAACCCAAAATCAATGATTTTAACCATTAAACGACCGTCAACGCGCTTCAATAACAAATTAGCCGGTTTAAGATCGAGATGATAAACATTCGCTTGATGGGCTACCGCCAAACCTTGAGCAATTTGCAGCGCCACATCCAAACCCGTTTGCAAATCCAATTTGCCATACTTGGCTAACCATGCTTCTCCATCCAAAGCACCCTCAATATATTCCGTCACGAAATAAGGCCGTTCCTGCCGAGCCGCATCAACAAAACCATAATCCAACGGCGCTGGCACATAGTCGCCGGCAACTTGACGCATAACGAGCGCTTCTTTAAAAATCTCTTCAAGCCGCCCTTCGCGCTTTTCCCAAAAGCTTTTGACAACAACCCGACTGGTGCGCCACTGATTTTGGCACAAAAACACACAGCCCATGCCGCCGGCACCCAAGAGTTTTTCAATCGGATAGCGATGCACATCATGCAAAGCATATTGTTGTGGATCGACATTAATGGCGACTTGTAATTCGGCTAAAGCCTCGGAATAGGCTTGGCGCCGCAGTAGCACTTGAAACAGATTGAAACAAGCCAGTGCTTTATCCGCCGCATTTTTAGCCGAATCCTTGGCTTGGCGAAATAACTTTTCGGCCCCAGCGATATCTCCGGCCGAAGACACCATACTGCCCGCCATCATAACCAAATGATTATATTCACTATTATGCCTTGGCAAGCGTTTTAACTTCGCAAGGGCTTCTTGAATCAATTTCTGGCTGCCGCTGTTATGCTGGGTAAATTCGTCGCTAGGTTTCACTTGAGACGATAACTCAAACCGCGCCATTAAGCCAACCATCAACTGCTTAACTTCTTTAACATCGTCCGACACTTCCGCCGTTTTGTCCAAATTGGCTCTAACATCCTCATGCACGGCCTCAATTTTCCCGTGCAACGTTCCCATTTCCGTTAACACTTGATCCACTTTAGCATCCAACAAAGTGGCCCAACTGTCAAAACGATCAGAAAATTCAATGAATTGCCGTTGGCTACTTTGCCAAGCCGTCTGAGCTTGCTGCAAGACTTGAGGCAGATTATCGAGGTTTTTTTGCAAGCTTTGCACTTGTTGCGTGATTTGACCGGCTTTTTGGATATCCCTCGCCTGCATGGCTTGCAGCACCAACGCTTTTTGCTCCTTCAACTGTTGTTCAAGCGTCGCGGCGAGATTATCTTGAGCCGATTTAAGATTGCGTACATCCGCCCAAAGGCCTTCTCGTTGCAAAGCTGCAAACGTTTTTTCGGCGCGCACATCTTTTTGCAATTGTGCCCGGAAAAAATAAAGAACCGCGTTGCCCAATAACTCATTATGGCGGAAAAAAGCCTCCAACGTGTTATCCAAAGGCGCGACGCGCCGCAATTGTTCCAATACCAAATCGGTAATCGCTAAAGCCCCATCAGAATGGATGATAGCCGCTAACTCAGCCTCAGTGAAGGCCGTCTTTTCTGCCTGAAAAATGGGCGGTTGTTTAGACAACTCTTGAAGTTGTTCAAGGAATTGTTTTCGTAAATCGGGCAAACCGGCGCGAATAATTCCACGTTGAGCCGCAAAAGGTTGCAAATAATGCGAATCAATTTGCTCAGAAAATTCGCGGGTAAGTGCCGATTGAGTCAGCTTTTGTAAAAACGCCCGTTTTTGATCCGGTGCCGCCAAGCCAGCACTGATGGCAGCCAACGCATAACCATAACTGGCTTGATAAGTTTGCGCGATTTCGTAAGGCGTAAAGCTAAAATGTTCCAGAAGAATAGAAACCACTTTACCGCCTGCCTCTTCGGCAAGAATATCGACAACGGGGCTATCTAGTGCCGCAGAAATACCTTTTTGAATAAGTGTTGAAAATGACATAGTATTTATCACTACTTGGAGTCCAAAACTTCAGCTTTGGACGAACGCATTTCTATTTTCCCGTTTACAAGAATCAATAACAAAAACTATTTGCCCCGAAGGAGTAAAATGTGAGTACATTCAACCCCTTCTGGGTTGGCACTTTTTCCAAAACCCACCGGTTTCACTAAACTCAATGATCACGTTTTTTCGTGCGCCCAAACGCCCAAGGATTGTTATAAAAAAGGATTTATTCGCTAATTGATTTGAAAGTGTACTACTTCTATTTAATTAAGCGAATCTGCCTAAAATAAAATCGTTCCGAAGAAAGCTATTCAATCAGCAAATGCTATTGACAAAAACAAGTTGACTGACGTTATTTGATGCTCGTTTCTAAAATCCCTTATTATATACAATCCTTGTAGTTATTATTTTATATTAACTTACATTTAATAACTATTTAAGCCATTGATTTGGGGGCCAGCTTATCGCTTTCTATGTTTCGGTATTTTAGCGAGTATTTCATAAAAATAGATGAACAAGCTCAATTGAACAACAAGTTAACTGACGTGATTTGATGCTCTAAACAAAAAATCCTTATTATATACAATCCTTGTAGTTATTATTTTATAGCAAAATCGTTGAGATACTTTGGTTCTGTTTTTTCTCCCTCGCATACCACAATGAGCTTCAATTTAGGTTCGCGTTGCGGTTTACGCCGTGCAAGTAAAGGTGTTTTGGGCAGTTTTCGCGTTTTTGCCATCTGTTAATCCTGTGCAAATAAAACCTCTAAACCACCCAAAAATGGAATGCCACCAAAATGCCCTTGCAAATAACCTGTTTCAAAGTTGTCAGTAGGGCGTGTGCGAATATCTGTCAGTGGGTAAAGATGAGTTGCTCCTTTTTTGTCCTTTTCGGTGAACCAAATTTGATCGCGTCTCAGAACGGTTCCATCAAACAAATTGGTGTCATGGGTGGTGAAAATCAGTTGTGCGCCTCCTTTGTTAGAGATTGGCGAATTTAATAACTTAAGCAATTGGAGCGATAATAATGAATGCATACTGGTATCAAGTTCATCAATAAAAATGACTTTGGAATGATCTAAGGCCTCAAAAAGAGGCCCCAATAAAGTTAATAATTGTAACGTGCCGCGACTTTCATCGCCGAGCTTTAGGAAAATCTCTTTTCCGCCAATACTCTGATGTCCAAAACGTAACGTGTTAATCTCACTGCTGCCTTTTTCAAGGGCGGTTCGGATAGTTTCAATAATAGACTTGTCTGTCACAGCGATTTCTCGCTTTTCAATTCGCGCATCAATAATGCCTGTATCAGCTCCTTTGAGAAACTCAATAATCTGTGTTTTCATCATGCCATTGTCGAGATAACTCGTCTCAAAGTGTTCAAAGCTATGCTCAGCATTGAGGCGGAAAAAATAGTGTTCTTCAAAATAGCGGTATATTTTAGACAATTGTTGATGGTTATTCTGGGCAGCAGCCGACAAAAATAAACTGTTATCGCGGGTTAAAGCTTTAATCGTTTTATTTTTGCCCTTTAAACATTTTCCAAAGTAAAAAGTAGGTTCTTCATTGTATTGACGATGGAACCAGACTTGACGATGTTTAGAGGGATAAGCATACAACCATTCTTCTCGTACTCTGTCATCATCTATCACAAAACCATAATGGTAGCGAACATTATCAATCAGCACATCACAGTCAAAATGTGAAGGTTGTTTTAGAACTTCTGGATCAAGTTGGAAAGGTGTTCGGGCAATGCCACCTGTCGCTGAACCATTGGCGTGTGATTTCAAAAGCAGACGCCGCATAAACGCGAAAGCTTGCAAAACATTTGATTTACCAGAAGCATTGGCTCCATAAATACCAATCGCTGGCAGTATTTTAGCCTCTAATCCTTTAACCGAAATCACCTGCGCCTGATGTTCTTTGAGGGAAGAGGCTGCTAATAACACTTCTTGATAATCACTGATGGAACGATAATTGGAAACACCGAAACGTAATAGCATAATGGTAACCTTAATTAATATAAACAATTGGTAATGGATAATGGGTAATTAATTTCTTTATACGAGCGCCGCCATACATAAATTGAGCTTTTCTGTCATTTCGTTTCGATTTCTGTTTCGACGAGAGGAGAAACCTTGATAAATATTGATAAATATTGATAAATCTTATTGGACGGGCTACAGATTTTGAGCTTTGCTCGAAATGACAAAAGCGCAAATTGTGTAAAGTATATGTTGGTTGAATTGTTTTGGGATGGTATCCGTCATGGGTAAAATTAAATTTTAGAAATATTTCTTGATTAAAAATTTGTTAAAAGATTTATGAGGCGCATTTCCATCTTTCGGGTTTTGGAAAGAGATAAATCTAGGCGCATTCCCTGCTCATGGACAAGTACAACGGATACACGAAAAAAACGGATAGTGTTTTAAATATTATAATCACTTTCAATGCCTCCTAGAATAACAGTCAATGCACCCTAGAATAATAGTAGTGACTTTTATCAGTTCAAAATTGACCCTTTCGATGACTTTTAAGAAAACCGTTTTCGTTCATTTTAGGTTTATCCGTTTATTTCGCGTATCCGTTGTACTTAACTGTCTGTGAAAATGGGAATGCGCCTCTTGTGTCATTCTTCCACAAAACCGTACTTTGTTATGCTGAATAAATCCTCCCCGACGCGTTGTTTAGATTCCAAAATCAGCCACGGCGTTTTACCCTTAAAAGCACCAGTATCGTCTATAAGGCATGGCATAAGGATAACCCATGTTGTAGAAGTGCCACTACGTTTTATGCTTTATCTTTTGAAAAAATAACAACGTTGGAAGAATAAAATTCCCATTTTGATAAGGGTTAGGGCAGTGTTTCAAACAAAATTATGCTGATTATAACTGTTGAAAACTATTTTGATATGAATTTTAATAGATTCTATAAATGGTTTCATTCACATTCAACCTCTTCGGGGTTGAGGCATAGCTTTTCGGTGAGGGCAACCATAAAGGATTGCCCCTACGCGACATGACGGTTTGTAGGGGCAATCCCTTGTGGTTGCCCTTAACTTAATGGCATTGATGCCCCTTCGGGGTTGGCACTATTACCAAAACCCACAGACAGGATTCACTAAGGGCCTGTCACAAAATAACCTGGTCATTTTTGTAGAGCAAATGGGCCTGTCACAAAATAACCTGGTCATTTTTGTAGAGCAAATTCTAATCAAATTGATAAAATTTGTTCAAGTTATTTTGTGACAGACACTAAAGCGCCTACTACAAACTAAAGCGCCTACTACTAACTTAGGCGCTAAAGCGCCTACTACAAACTAAGGCGCTAAAGCACCTACTACAAATTTCAAAATTCGCTGTACTATTCGTTCATTTCCAACTTAATGGCATTGATTGAGAGGCTCCCTCTAGATCGATAAGGATTGGGGATGTGTTGGTGTGTGTGAAGTTAAGGCAAATTGGCCTCTTTCAGCTTCTGGAATCAGTTGTTTGGCCGCAAATTCTTGGGCTATTTGGTTATCTTCCAAAGCATCTTCCAAAAAGATTTGTTTATTACCCGGTAATAAGAGATGTCCGACTTGCTGAAAAAAGGTTAACCAGAAATTCCCATCATTTTGATAACGCTCACTAAATTGTATTAACGCTTGACGTTCCGTTGTCCGACGAGTAATCGTTGTTATCTCAACTTGGGGTAATTCTGGCACAAAAACCACGGCAACCCCCGCTTGGGCACAAACACGCTGTATTTTAGGAACAAAGATGTTTGGCGATTGTGTCGTTAAAGCACGAATTTGAGGCAAAATGGTTTGGAATAGTGACACATTATACGGTTCATACACCATTTTTTGTGCCAGCCTTTCACCTTGACGCAACCAAGCCGAAACCGCTTGGGGATGGCGCTGGAAAGTGGGTGATTGAAAGTAAGCCGTTTTTCCCCAGAGTTTTTGCCAAGTTGCCGTGGCAGCAATGCCAAAAAAACATAACAGTTCTTTAAGTTGCTCAACTTGATTCTTGCCGCGTCTAACCCAATTAAGTTCAGTCATTGCCTGGATGGGAAAGAATTTCAGCCATTCTACTTGCGATTCAAGGCGCTGTTTTTCAGCTAGACGCGCTAAGGATTCACGGTAATTCCGCTCCATATTAAGCCAAAAATCAGCTGGCACATCAAGAGCGAGCTCCAATTTCAGGGCTACTTCTGGCGTGAGTAGGCCTTCTCCGTTAATGATATCGTTAAGGGTTTTCTCAGAAATATCCGTGCGCTCAGACAATTCTGCCAAAGGCATGCCGAGGTACTCAATTGTTTCTTCAACTGTCTCACCTGGCGCCGAATAAACTTCTGGATTGTATTGATTTTTAATTGTGTTACTCATGAGTATCTTGTATCCCAATAATTCTTACGGCCGTAACCTGTAACCAGTCTAAACCGCCATCTTCTTTTCTTGGTATAGGTTCATTTGCCGGTTCAAACAAAAGACGATAAGGGTGATCTAAATCGACAGAAAGTAGCCCGGCTAGATCACCTGTGAGTTCATGACAACGTGCCGGAGGTAAACGTCCAACAGATTCAAGGGTTCTAGCAGCACGCAAATGACTTAATCGTTGCTTTAGCTTTTTAGCTCGCTTTTCACCATGCACTGCTACAGACGGATTATCGCACTGACGTTGCACTTTCTTGTTCTTGTAAATAATATCCATTTTAGCTCATTTCAACTGATTTTATTCACCTATTTGGTCAATCAATTTGTCCAGACAAGTTAAACGTCTTGCCTTGTCGCCATTCAAGTCGCCACGGCTATCCGACAGCGCACGGGCAATTAGCAGAGGCAATCGTGAAATGGCACTCTTACCGGCGTTATTGCGCCCAATCAGTATGGTTAGAGGGCGCACTTCAATAGATTCGCGCTTAGAAAACGCTTTATAGTTTTCAAAAGAAAGGGCAGTTAGTTTCATATAAAAATACTCATAAAAAGATTTCCACTTCCTGAATTCCGTCCAAAGCTTTGGGCAGAATCACGACGTTGGAAGAAGAAAATTTCTGATTATAACGGATTTTGTTGATAGCTTATCAACACGCAAACCCCGAAGGGGCACGAATGTGAAACGGAGTAACGAGCGTAGCGAGATAATAGCCAGGTGGAACCTGGGGAAAGCTCAAAAAGGCCTCAACCCCGAAGGGGTTGAATGTGAAACGTAGTAACGAGCGGAGCGAGATAATAGCCCCAGGTGGAACCTGGGGAAAAATTTTCCCACTACGCCAACCCTGAAGGGGTTGAATATGAATAGCCCCAGGTGGAACCTGGGGAAAAAAATACTTTGGTGATTTTTATGAAATTAAAAGTGTCTGTCATAAAAGGCCAATTAGCCGCAAAGCGTAATTATGCCCCATTCAAAAGGCTCTAAATTGGCTATTTTAACCATTTTGTGTGTGTGGATATTTAGCCGAGTTTGGGGGCCATAAAATACTTTGGATGCTTTCAAATCAAAGTCTGGCCCTCGGCACGCGCCTTTGGATATGTTTTCAAATCAAAGTATGGCCCTCGGCACGCGCCTTTGGATTGAAGTCGCTTTATCATTTTAAGTCAGCTTTTCGCCTAACCAATAAGGCGATTACAAGCCGACTAGTTTAGGGCCGATATTTCAGATAAATACTTTGGTGATTTTTCTGAAATTAAAAGTGTCTGTCATAAAAGGCCAATTAGCCGCAAAGCGTAATTATGCCCCATTCAAAAGCCTCTAAGTTGGCTATTTTAACCACTTTTTTTGTGTGGCTCGGCAAGCCAAGTTTGGGGGCCATAAAAGTGGCCCTCGGCACGCGCCTTTGGATTGAAGTCGGTTTATCATTTTAAATCAGCTTTTCGTCTAACCAATAAGGCGATTACAAGCCAACTACTTTAGGGCCGATATTTGGCGATAAATACTTTGGTGATTTCTATGAAATTAAAAGTGTCTGTCATAAAAGGCCAATTAGCCGCAAAGCGTAATTATGCATGCCCCATTCAAAAGGCTCTAAGTTGGCTATTTTAACCACTTTGTGTGTGTGGATATTTAGCCGAGTATGTTTTCAAATCAAAGTATGGCCCTCGGCACGCGCCTTTGGATTGAAGTCGCTTTATCATTTTAAGTCAGCTTTTCGCCTAACCAATAAGGCGATTACAAGCCAACTATAGCATTTCCCGATTTGGTTAAATACAAAGCTAAACCCAGGTTATTTCTCCCTATCATTCAACCCCTATCGGGGTTGTTTGTGGGTGTTAATTTCCCCCAGGTTGCACCTGGGGCTATTATCTCGCTTCGCTCATTACTACGTTTCACATTCAACCCCTTCAGGGTTGGGGCCTCCACGGCCTTTCCCCAGGTTTCACCT
>NBMI01000235.1 GCA_002085445.1 Candidatus Parabeggiatoa sp. nov. 2 | reverse complement strand
ATTTTCAATAGAACGCGCTGCTGCTCACCTCAATTGTTCTAGTGCTAAATATTTTTTGGACAAATTACAGAAATTGAATGAAACGACTAACAATAATCGGTACCCATGAAAAAAGTTTTTCGCTTGCTAATAAATTTTTATGAATAAAAAAACTGAAATTTCTATTGTTATACCTATTTATGGTTGTGCTGGGTGTTTGCACAAATTGATAGAGCGACTTGAAAAATCTTTATCCAGTCTCAATACTAAATATGAAGTTATATTAGTTGATGATCGAAGTAAAGACAATGCTTGGCATATTATTGAAAGTATAGCCCTTGAAAATAGTGCCGTGAAGGGTATAAGGTTATCCCGTAATTTTGGTCAACATTTTGCCATTACTGCCGGGCTTGAACATGCAGATGGTGAATGGGTTGTCGTGATGGATTGTGATTTACAGGATAAACCTGAAGAAATTCCCAAATTATACCAAAAGGCTAAAAAAGGTTATGATATTGTTTATGCAAGAAGGGTATTTGATTATATGACATATTTGGAAATTGAAAAATTGGGTTATTCTTTTTAACATACAAATTAAGAGATAATATTATTTATAAACAGAAAAGATTGCTTATTGCTGGTGGTGGATATGCGGATATACCGCTGATTTTATCTGCAAAAAAACTGGGATATCATGTTATTACAACTGGAAATCGTCCAGATGAATTAGGGCATCTCTATTCTGACGAATACCATCAAGCAGATTTTTCTGATATTGAAGTAATGCTTACTTTGAGTGAGCAATTAAATATTAGTGCAGTTTGTGCTTGTTGTAATGACTTTTCCGCACTTTCTTCTGCTTACGTTGCTGAAAATTTGGGACTACCTGGTCACGATTTATACGAAACTGCAAAAATTATTCATCATAAAGATTTATATCGTAAATTTGCATTAAAACATGGAATATCATCACCTATAGCTATGGGATTTACAGGTATAAAAGAAGCCTTAAATCATATTGAATCGTTATCTTTTCCTTTGATTATAAAACCTGTAGATTTGACTGGTGGTAAAGGTGTTTCTACAATTAATGATCTTCAGCAAGTTAAACCTGCATTAAATAAAGCATTTTTAGCTTCACATGCAAAACGCATCGTTGTAGAAGAATTTATTACCGGAAGTCGTCATGGTTTTTCAGCTTTTTTGCATAATGGGCGTATTATTTTTTTCTTTTCTGATAATGAGCATTATTTTAAAAATCCTTATTTAGTTTCCGCAGCATCAACGCCTAGTATTGTATCTTCAAGTATAGAAAAAAAACTTTGTTTAAAATCTGAAAAAATTGCGAGTTTATTATCATTAAAAACGGGTATTTTTCATATTCAGTATATTCTTAGAAAAGAAGAACCTGTCATTATTGAAATTTGTCGGCGTGCGCCCGGTGATCTTTATGTTAAATTAGTTGAACATGCTACTGGTGTGTTATACTCTGATTGGATTGTTAAATCTTCCGCAGGATTGGATTGTAATGGGTTATCTCATGCTGAGCCTAAAGGATTTTTTACGCGCCATTGTGTTATGAGTGCTAAACCTGGTAGAATAAAAAATATTATTTTTGATTATTCTATTGAAAAAAATATCATAGAGCAATTTATGTGGTGGAAAAAGGGTAATTATATTTCTGATGTGATGACTTCAAAATTTGGTATTGTTTTTTTGAAATTTGACTCTATGGAAGAAATGTTAACAAAAACTGAACAAATGCAAGAGTTTATCCATGTTGAAGTGGAATAACTGAATGTGTATTTTTTAATTTGAGTTTAATGAAATAATGGAATTGCTTAAAAATAAGGTTGCTATTGTAACCGGTGGATCACGTGGGCTTGGTAAAGCGATTGCTCTTAAATTTGCTTCTCATGGTGCATCCTTGATATTAGTTGCAACAAATCAAGAACGTTTAAACCAATCAGCAGACGAAGTACGAAATAGGGGAGCAAAAGCTGAGATTGTTGCAGGAGATATTGCTAAGCCAGAATTTTCTGAAGAAATTGTAAAAGTTACACTGGATAATTTTGGTCAAGTTGATATTTTGGTCAATTGTGCTGGCGTTGTCACTCGCACACCAGTAGAAGAATTGTCGCTTGAAGATTGGTATAGAGTGATTGATGTTAATTTGCATGGGACATTTCATGCTTGTCGTGCGGTTCTTCCTTTTATGCGTACTCAAGAGCATGGAAAAATCATTAATATGACATCGCAAATGGCAAAATTACCTCACCCTAGTGCATCACCAAGTTATGAGGTATCTAAGGCAGGACAAATTGCTTTAACTCGCCACTTCGCTTATCATTATGCACAATATAATATTTGTGTTAATGCAATAGCACCAGGTTCAATTAATACAGATATGCCTAAAAGCATGAGTCATGAAGCACGAGAACGTTTGCGTAGTGTAATTCCTCTGCGTCGTCTTGGAGAACCTGATGAAGTGGCTGATTGTACACTCTTTCTTGCTTCATCTATGTCTGATTATATTACTGGTGAAACTATTGATATTAATGGTGGAACTTTGATGGATTAAGTCTAACATTAGGAGTATAAATGTTTACAGAATTGCTTGTCACCCAAGATGATTGTTTCAAAACAGTGGAATCGATCAATAAACTGAAAAAATTTCCAATAGTAATTTACGGTGCTGGTGAACATGCACTTTCATTAGCACAATTTTTACAACGGCATTTCTCGTTGACCATTGATGCCAGTTTCGTTGATGCAGAATATCTTAGTAATGTACATGCTGTTAGCAATGTGATGAGTTTTGCAAAAATTAAGCAAAAATTTAACACATTTAATATAATCATAGGGTTTGACAGTAATCCTTGGTTAATCAAAGAAAAAATTGTAAAGCTTAATTGTAAGCAGGTAAATTCTGTACATATTTATGATCATTCTTTATGGAAGGTATTTGATAGTTTAAATTTAACTTATATGCGGAAAAATCAAGGAAAATTTCAACAAGTTTACGATTTTTTCCATGATGAACTTTCAAAAAAAACTTTTATTGGTTATATCAATGCAAAATTAACATTGGAATTGTCATACCTTCGTGGTTTGCAATCATCACCACAATATTTTCCAGACGATATATCCATTTTTTCTCCGTGTTCCTCTGATATATTTGTTGATGGCGGAGCTTATAATGGTGATACTTTAAGAGTGTTATTATCCAAAATAACGAAATGTCGCAAATACTACGCATTTGAACCAGATAAACAAAATTACAATCAACTTGCAGATTTTTTGCACAAAAACAATATTCAATTTGTAGATGCATTTCAACGCGGATTATGGAGTTGTGATGATACTCTTTATTTCAGAGAGGACTTGTGGTACAACATCTGTTATTACTAACTTGGGTGAAATAAATATAGATGTTAGCTCAATAGATAACCTAGGAGTTGAAACTACCTTTATTAAAATGGATATAGAAGGTGCGGAACTTGAGGCATTAAAAGGAGCATCAGAAACTATACGTAAATACAAGCCTAAACTGGCTATCGCACTTTATCACAATCCACAGCATCTTACTGAAATACCAATACTAATCAAATCGCTTTGTCCTGAATATGAATTTTTTCTTAGAATTCATAGCTTCTTTTCCAGAGAACTGGTATTGTATGCTGTTGTTACCAATGAGGAAAATGTAAAATGAATATTGTCCTTATCCATCCATACATTGTTGTTCGTGATATGGGTATTTATCTGTCAGAACCATTAGGTTTGGTTTGTCTAGCAACTTATTTGAAACAAGTTTTTAAAGAGGAAGTTAATGTTTCTATTCTCGATCTTTATGCTATGGGAGCAGGTAATCCTAAACGCAAGGGAAATATGTATGTAAAAGGGATAGATGATGAAGTACAAATTCATGCGGAAATTAGTAAGATAAAACCAGACCTTATTGGTATCACCTGTTGCTTTACCGGATATTTTGGAGAAGCTTTAGAAGTTGCTGCTATGGCTAAACGATTATATTCTTCTGTGCCTATTGTAATGGGGGGGACTCATGCAACGTTAGAAGCAAAATCTATTCTTCGTGATAATTCTTTTGTGGACTTTATTGTGTGCCATGAAGGTGAGATAGCATTAGAACAATTGGTGAGATCACTTAGAGGTGAGTTGACTATTGAGTCTATAGATGGGTTGTGCTTTCGGGCTAAGGATAAATCTGTGGTAGAAAATCCTTCAAGAAAACTTATTTCGGATTTGGATATATTACCCATTCCAGATCGTAAGTTCATTGATATGGAACACTATAAACAGTACAACCACCGGCTTTTTAATTTTTTCCGCAAAAAACCCATTGCTACTGTCATGACTTCTCGTGGATGCCCTTATAAATGCGTATTTTGTTGCACTAAAAATATGTGGAAACGCCAATACAGACCAAGCAGACTGGAGAAAGTTTTCAAAGAAATTGAGATATTGGTTTCAGAATATGGTGTTCGTGAAATCTGCATCCTTGATGATCAATTTATAATGAAAAAAGAACGAATTTATGAGTTTTGCGACTACTTTATTAATCGTAAACTGGATATTGTTTTTAGTAATGTAGCTGGAATAAGTGGATGGCTGGCAGATGATGATATTCTCCTTCATAGAATGCGTAGAGCTGGATTTTATAAAATTACGGTGCCAATTGAGACTGGTAATGCTGAGACAATTAAGTTTATCCGCAAGCCTATAGATTTGGAAAAAGTTGGGAAATTGGTCACCAAAGCCAACAAATTAGGTTACTGGACGGGTGCATTTTTTATCATCGGTTTTCCTTATGAAACTAGAGAACAAATTATGGAAACGATTGATTTTGCATATAATTCAGAGTTGGACTTTGCCCATTTTTTTTGTTGCCCAGCCATATATTGGTACGGAACTATATGATATATATCAACAGGAAAAATTGCTTGGCGAGGGAACCATTCCCGGTACTTTTATATTTCATGGCTGGCATGATACTCTCAAGATGACTGCCGATGAGCTTAACGAAATTCAATCAAATGCTTCAAGAGGGTGGATTGCACATAAAATCTTTTTTTACCTCAAACCGAAAAACTTTTTCAATAGTCTTTTACCTAAGTTTAAAACTTTGGCCGATTTTCGCTATAGTTTTGGTGTTTTTTGGATGCTCATAAGCAGAAACATCAAAGGTATTTTTAAAGATATATTCAAAGGGAAATAATGGTATAAAAAGTATGATTATTTCTATTATTAGTCCCATTTACCATTGCAAAGATTGTCTGATTCCATTATATGAACGAATTACTCAGGTTGTAAAGACACTTGAGGGTATTACCGATTATGAAATAATTTTTGTTGAAGATTGTGGACAAGATGGATCATGGGAAATGGTCGAAATACTTGCAAACAAGGATACTCATGTTCGTGGTATTCAACTTAGTCGTAATTTTGGCCAACATCATAGTATTACTGCAGGGATAGACTTGTGTAAAGGAGATTGGGCTATTGTTATGGACTGTGATCTTCAAGATCGTCCAGAAGATATTGCCAATCTATGGAAAAAAGCACAAGAAGGATACGACATTGTAAATGCTAGACGACAAAAACGGCAAGACTCATTATGGAAAAGAACCAGTTCTCGCTTGTTCCATATCATTTTCGAGTGGCTTTCTGGTCTTTCTTATGATCCTCAAGTAGCAAATCTTCGAATTATAAATAGAAAGGTAATATCTGCTTATAAATCCATGCGAGAAAGTTCAAGATCATTTGGAACTCAAATTCATTGGCTGGGTTTTTCAACGGCTTATATAGATGTGTCACATAATGCTCGTTATGAAGGAAAAAGTGCTTACACATTTACAAAATTGATAAGGCTAGCCATAGAGACGATCATATCCTATTCTAACAAGCCGCTTAGACTTTCCATTGGTTTAGGGATTGCCATCTCATTTTCTGCTGCATTTGCTTCAATTTGGATTATGATACGGGTTTTTTATTGGGGTATTCCAGTAGAAGGGTGGGCTAGTTTAATGATTTCTATTTGGTTTCTGGGTGGTATTATTATTGCGAATCTTGGTATTATAGGTCTATATATTGGTAAGATTTATGACGAAACGAGAAAACGTCCAATATATGTTATTTCTAAACGGGTAAACTAAATGATATGTTGTGGTCTAATTTTATGCAGAAAAACCACCATTATAAAAAGATTGGTTTTGGTTTACTCAAATTGTTAGTCATTTTATCAATTTTATTATACTTGGCTTATAAAGCAGATTTTTCTGCCATTAAACAACTATTATTAAAAATTGATATTTTATTATTTTGCCTATCTTTTATCATTATTATCAGTAGAGATATTTTTCTAGCTATGCGTTGGAAAATTCTATTGGCATTTCATAATAATCATTTTTCGAGTTTGCTTTTAACTCAATATTACTATATAAGTTCATTTTTCAGTTTATTTTTGCCGACAGCAGTAGGGGGAGATGTCGTTAGATGGTACTATTTACATGACAATGCTATCAAACATAATCATGCCCTGAGTTCCATCTTATATGAAAGATTTTTGGGAATTATCTCACTGGTATTTTTTGCATCCTTTAGTCTTTTTGTTGATTTTGAAA